>NZ_JAJOZB010000002.1 GCF_023701745.1 Streptomyces sp. RKAG293
CATTGCCGTGCAGCGGGCCCGGGGCCGCGGCCGTCAGATCGCGCTCGGCGACAGGGCTGGGGCTCTGCTTGGACATGACTCTCCCTCGATTTGGGGGGTGTGCTTTCGATTGCCGACCGGTTGCCACCACCGACCAACAAGACAACTATATCTCACACGGGCCACATTTGGGGTTGCGACAGACCCCTTTCTCCTCGAATTCCCCGTGGTCACAGACCATTTGGCCCCCCTGGGCGGGGCATTGCTCGAGGTCGTTTCGCCGCCGCCGCGTGGAGCGCCAGGGGCAATGTGGACGGCGCAGCGCGCCGACCCGAGAGGGGGAGGGAGCGCTGCGCCGTAGGGGTTGCTACCGCCGGGTGTCAGTCCTCGTCGTACTGCGCGATGTTGAGCACCGGTTCGCCGTTGTCACCGCCGGTGATCTCGGCAATGACGTGTGTCTTCCGGGCAGTGCGGGTGCGGCCGTCGCGGGGGACGCGGTACAGCTCCACCGGGAACCGGAGGATCGAGGGACTGACGCGGCGGCGGAGATTGAGGCTGGTCATCCACAGGACGTCCCACAGGCGGCCGGTCTCGTCCTGGACGGTCTGGCGGTCGGTGTCCTCGTCGCTCCACTCGACAGTGTCGGCCCAGGCTGCAGCGGTCAGCGCGACGGATAGAGGGAGTCCCGCCTCCCTGGCGAGTGCTGCGGGAACCTCGATCAGCGCGCCGTCCGCGATCGCCCTGGAGCGCGTATAGACGTGGATGACGTCGCCGAAGAGCTCGGTGAGGGAATCGGCCGGCTGCGCTGGCTCGGCCGTCCAGCGCATCGCGTCTTCGCTGAGGCTGTCGTGATCGGCCGCGCCGCCCATCAGGGGATTGTCGGTCATTGCTTCTCCAAGAGGTTGGGTTTTCGGTGCGGCGGGGGTGCCACTCCCCCGCCGCCGGGCCGGGGCGCAGCCGGTCGGCTGCGCCCCGGGGGTTCTAGACGTTCAGGGGCGGTGCCTCGGCGTACTCCACGCCGCGTTCCGGCGGGATCGGCTCGCCCTCGGGGTCGGTGCAGTAGGCGTTGAAGATTTGGGCGCGGCTGAGCGGGATGGCGGTGTGGTCCTGGAGGTACCAGCCGCACACGCGGGCGCCGTTGTCGGTCGCGGTGCGCACGACCAGGCCGCCGATACGGCCCGCCAGCATCAGCGTCACGATGCGGTCGGTTTCGCCCTGGTCGACCGTGATTCGCTCGCCCGTGGTGCAGAACGGCACCGTGGACACGAAGTAGTCGTCCGACGTGGAGTGCGCGCGGATCGAGACGGTGAGTGTGTGGCACCCATCGCCGACGGCGGTAAGGACGCTGTTGAGTAGTGCGGCGGCGTTCTCGACCGCTCGCGGGAACATTGCGTGCAGGAAGTGGTGGTCCATGGAGTCGCTCGCTCTCGTGTGGTTCTCGGTGGCGGCGGGGGTGCCACTCCCCCGCCGCTTGGGTCCGGGGCGCAGCCGGTGGGCTGCGCCCCGGGTCGGGCTAATCCCAGTCGGGGTCGTTCTGGCAGTGCGCGTATGCGCTGGCTGCTGCGGTATCGGCGTCGGTCGCGTCGAACTCCATGGCCCACCGGGTGAACTCGTCCTCGCTGCTGCGCAGGCAGACGACGTCGTCGGCGACCGGGCCAGGCAGAACCGCGGCGATGAGCAGTTCGCTCAGGTCGACGTCCATGCGCAGCCCGATGACCGTGAACGTCTGGGTGGCGGGGGCGCTCATGTGGTGCGTCGCGGCCGGGGCAGGAGCGCGGGCCGCTGGAGATAGCGGTCAACCAGCATGAGGGCCTGGTCTTGGGTCAGTCCGAGGATGTTGCCCTGGGCGTCCGTGGAGCCGGTGAAGACGATGTCCCCGAAGTACGGGCTAGGCAAAGCCTGGTAGGTGCTCAGGAGCGCGCAGGCGGGGCCGTTCAGCGGCTGGTCGAGGAGGAGGGCGTCCTCATCGACCCACATGATCAGCTGGGTGGTGAGGTCAATCGGCCGCGCGGTGGTGCAACACAGCGCGCGGTCCGGAGTGGCGACGGTGTCCCAGTGGAGCAAGCGGAACCTACCGGTGGGCGAGACCCACAGTGCGAAGGTCTCCACTGCCATGGCGGTCGCGGGCATAGATGTCCCCTTTGATCGGAGGGTGCGCTTTCGGTTCGTGGTCGACTGCCACCGCCGACCAACAAGACAACTATACCATCTAAGCGTCACAAATCGGAGTGACGCGTGGACCTTTCGCGGCTTTGTTTTCCCACGTCAGATGCCGTTTCGTCCCTCTCGGGCGGGGCACCGTGCGGGGCGTGTCGTCACCCCCTGGCGCGAAGCGTCGGGGGCAAGGGAGGTGGCAGCGCGGAGCGAGGGGGCGGGGCGCGCAGCGCGCCGGGGCCGGCTGCCACCTTCCGCAGCGCGTGAGAGCGCGCAGCGCTCGGTCCGGGCCGCAGCGCAGCGGAGGCCCGGCACGCGGGGAGGCGGTACGGGGAAGCGCAGCGGACTCGTACCGCCGGACGGCGCGGGCTGCACGGTGCCCCGCCCGAGAGGGAAAGGGTGTGCAGCCTCACCGCGCCGCACGTCGCCTACTACCGCGTCGCTGCGCCCTGCTGCCGCTGTGTCAGTACGAACCCGCCAGGCGGGCGCCAGGGGGCCCGTGGAGGTTCCTGCCGGGTGGTGCGCCGGTCGTCCCCGGGTGACGGGCTCCATCGGGTAGGCCGGCGACTTCCGCACTGCGGGGCAGTGGGCGCACACCGAAGCGCCCGGGCCGCGCGTTGGGGCTCTTCGGACTGCGACGGTTTCGGTCGGCAGTCGAGGGGCCGCGCAGGCTCCGGGCGCAACGGTGGGCGGGTCGTTGACCAGGTCGGGGCTCGGTGAGGCGAATGGTCAGGTGCGGGTGGAGGGACGCACGGCGCTGTAAGGGCGCAGCGCGTCATGGTCCCACCGTGCGGGCCGCGCTTGGTCGGACAGCAGGAGGCACAGCTCCGGCGAGTTGGGCTCATCCCACCGGTCATCCGCACCCGCTGCGCCGTTGAGATCATCCGGCAGGACGTCGAAGCCGCACCCGGCCCAGTCGAGCTCCTGCAGCAGGAATTGGAGGTGGGCGGGGTTTGTCGGGTCGCGCCTGCCCCAGGCGGCGAGCAGCGTGCCGCCCTGGGGGAGTTCGGTGGGAATCGGCGCGTAGCTGCGCCCGGGGCCGCCTTCCTGTCGGAAGTCCCAGACGTTGACGTTGTCCGCGTCGCGGACGCTGTCCAGGTACAGGTCCCCGGAGTAGTCGCAGCGGTGCATGACGAGGTAGGCGGCGGTGGGGAACTGCAGCCGGAGGGTGTCGGCGATGACGTGGGCGATGCGCTGGCCCGTGGCATGGGTCGCGGCGCGCACGGCGTCCCACTCGGCAAGGTTGGCGTACGGGTGCTTGGGGCTGGCGTGGCTCATAGAGGGGCTTCCCTGTGCGGATGGGCCGGCCCCAGGAAAAGGAAGCGGGGCCGGCGGGCGGAGGTACTGGACGGCACTGCCCGGGGCGGCCGGTGTGGCGGCCGCCCCGGGGTGGTCACCGGCCGTCGGGCAGCAGCTGGTTTCCGGTGCGCTGCCAGTACCCGGCCGGGGCACGGTCCGCGATTTCGGTGAATGAGCCGCTGGCGGTGATCTCGAAGCCGTCCTCGCAGAACAAGATCCGGGCATCGGGGATGCTCTGCAGAGTCGGGCTGTCGGCGGGGAAGTCGCGGAATCCCATGAAACGATGCGCCGTGTTCACGAACCAGTAGACGTCGCCCTGCGCCAAGTCGCCGTAGCGGACGCTGACCAGGTCATCCGGGCGGAATTGGCGCCACAGGCGCACGTCGAGACTGTTACAGACCTCCGCCAGCCCTTCGTACAGGGAGTGGAATGTCTCGTCGTCCATGCCCGGCGCGCAGTCCGTCTCCGCGCTGTTGCCGGTGAAGTGGACGACTCCCCGGATGTTGTGGCCGTCGAAGCCGAACAGTTCGGCCAGACCGGCCGCGACCTGGTTCGGCGCGTCCGGAGTGCTGGGCTGGTAGTGCATCTCCACGCCGTTGGCGAGCGGGACGGTGGCGTACGGGGTGGGACCAGGGAGCAGCTCGGTGAGGTTGCGGCGGATGTCCGGTGCGCCGATGGATTCGCTGACGAGTCGGTTCGGGTGCAGGGTGCTGAAGCAGCCGATTTCGTACGGGCCGTTGTTTTCGAGCGCCACGGTGTTTCTCCTGGGTTGGATTGTGTCTTCGGTGTTGGTCGACTGCCACCGCCGACCAACAAGACAACTATATCCCATTCAAGTCATGATTTGGTGCGTGCCGTGACCTTTTCATCCATCAATTTCCGCATTCGCTGGCCGTCCCGAGGCTCATTCGGGAGCTGCGCCCCGAACGGAAACGACCCCCGCCACAGGCGGGGGTCGAGGAGTGTCCGCAGGCTGCCGGGCGGCACGGGAGGGCCGGCGCTCACCGCAGGCGTTACGTCCAATCGCGCCGGGACGGCTCATGGTTGATCTGGACCGGCAGAGGCAGGCCGTACCAGTCGGCCAGAGCCTCGGTCGCGCTCGCCCGGTCGCGGTATCCGCGCCCCACGTGAGTACCTGCAGCGTCCACGACGTACAAGGTCGCGCCAGCGAAGTTGGCATGCAGGATCACGTCCCCGCCGACCTGGCGCGGGTCATAGGGGTGCTCCGACTCTTGGTCCGTGGCTGCGGCGGCGAAGCGGACGCGCTCGGTGAACTCGTCGGGTCGACCCACGGCCTGGACGCGGGCAATGGTCGGCGCCGCCTGCGGGCGAGGAGCGCGGGCACTGACGCGCACGCGGTTGCGCGACAGGTGAGTGAATCCAGCCTCGGCCAGCGCGGCTTCCAGTTGATCCAGGGCCGCATCCCACCGTTCACGAGCTGCGGTTCCCTTGCGCGGGTCCGCGCCCCGCTGGACGCGGAGCACCATCACCCCCTGGCCGTCGGCCAGGACCTGGAATCCGTCCAACGCGCCATCGTCGTCCGCTTCGATGTCGACCATGTCGGTCCGGGCAGCGAGCTCACGCCGGGCAAGCTGGACCTGCCAGCCCTGCGCGTTCGGCGCGGGAACGCTGGCCACCTGTTCAACGACCACTCCGGCCCCGCCCGGGGTGTATTCACGCTCCCCCGTACCTCCGGCACCCCGGGCAAAGACGACGAGGTAGCGGCCGGAAACCGACACCTCCACCCGGAAGCCCTTTCCCTGCAAGTGTTCGGCGATCCGCGGCAGCTCTCCCGCGAGGGAGTCGGCCGGGCCGGCACCGCGCCACAGGATGACCACCCGCCGGTTATGGTCCTCCCCCTCCGCGCTGAACCCCTCGCTGCGCGCGGTGCCATCCGAGCGGAGCTCGGCGCGAGTGAATCCGCCGCGCGCCAGCAGGTTGGAGAGGGATGAGGCGGTGATGCCGGTAGCGCGGGCCGCGCGGCGGGCCTTGACCCGCGCTTCCTTGACGCAGCGCAGCTCCGGGCACACGGCGCCAACCGGCTTGATGTGCTGCCCGTAGGCGGCGCCCTTGGTGCGCGGGCACGGCTCCACAGTGCCGGGCTGGTACCAGTAGGCGCGGACATACGGCGAGAACGTGCCGTCAACTTGGGTGATCAACCGCTTCGCGTCGCTGACGACCGACTCTGCGGACTGCCCCGGCATTCCGTACTGGGGCCGGCCGTCGACGTCCCACTCACCGTTGATCGCGAAGGCCACGCGGGGATATTCCTCGCCCTGGTCCTCCGCTACCGGGCGCGTCTCGATCGTGCGGCCCTTGTACTCGAGGCGGGCGACCGCCGAGCTCTCGGTGTCGATCTCGCCTCGGGTGCCTGCCATGTGAGCCATGCGGATCTCCTCGTTCGGTGCGTGCGGTTCGGTTGTTGGATGGCTGCCACCACCAACCAACGAGACAACTATATCCATTTTTCATCACGAGAGGGAAGGGCGCGCCGCGTATTTCTTGATCCTGGAGTTCGCACGGTCGCGCAGATGCGAGGCGTTGGGGACGGGCCCGCTGCGTACGCGTCGACCAGGCGCGGCGTGGCCGAAGTGGGCACGCGCATGCCCGGGCCCGCCAGCGACAGCAGCGGGCCCGGGGGGACGGACGGTTAGAGCTGCTGCTCCCGGGCGCGTAGGGCGCTCAGTGGCAGGGGCCGGCTGGTGCCGCCTCGGCGGTCGCGGAGGATGGCCACATCGCCGAGCTGGTCGCGCAGCTCGTTCTCTTCGGACTCGGCTCGGGCGTACCGGTCGGGGAGGGTGGCCAGCAGGTGTTTCCACTGGCGTTGTCCTGCTCGTACGCAGACACCCCCGCAGTTGTTGTGGGAGAAGCCGAGTTCGTAGAGCCGGGGCGGCGTGACGCCGAGGCGGCGCACTTCGGCCAGCAACTCTTCCTTGGTGGCGTCCGGGCCGTCGGCGAGGGGGAAGCGCACCGGCCAGGGCTGCCAGTTGCGGGCGATGGCAGGGATGCGGCGGCGGTCGTGGTCATTGGGTTCGATGCCGACGTATGCGATGGAGTCGTCCGCTGGCGCGTGCTGTTCCATCCAGCGGCGGCACGGCTTCTGCTTGAGGATGGTGGTGCAGGGCGCCAGTCGGTCGTTCCCCAGGAAGCGCTGGTCCCGGAAGACCTCCCAGGGGTTGCGGCCGTCGCGGACGATGGTCAGCGGCACTCCCAGGAAGGCGGCTGCGTCGTCCGAGAAGCGCCACAGGTCCTCGTCCTCGGCGCGGGTGTCGGCGATCAGGAGCGTCATGTCAGCGGTGCCGTACTCCTCCGCGACACGGACTGCGGCAAGGAAGGATCCGACTCCGCCCGAGAACTGGATAACGTGGCGCGTCATGCGCTCGCTCCCAGGTCGTGCAGCTCGATGCGGCGCGCGTAGCGGATGAGGGTGACCTCGAACAGGCGCAGCGTGGACAGGTCAATGCGGTCCCGCTGCGTCGCGATCAGCCACGCATGGTGCCTGCGGACGCAGTCGCCGGTAGGCAGCACGGCCGGGCCGCGATCGAAGCGGAAGACGCGCTCCGCCGCGTGCGCACCCTCGGGCAGCTCCGGCGGTGCGGTGGCCCGGCCGGGCCCGGGAAGGTCGTCGTACGTGATGGCGCGGTCGGTGCGGTCGATGGCGTGCTCGGTCAGTTCCACCCGGTCAACGAACGGCTTGTCATCCCAGTAGCTGTACCAGCGGGACGCGGCGTCGGCCGCCTCCAGGGGCGCAGTGGTGTACACCGGCTGGCCGTTGCGGTCGCAGGCCGCGACGGTCCACCAGACCTTGCGTGTCGCAGTGTCGACAGTGCTCATGATTCCTCGCCTCTCGTGTGGTGTTCTCGGTTGGGGGTGGCTGCCACCGCCACCCCCGTTGGGTGCCGCGCGCTGGCCCGGCGGGGCCGGGCCAGCGCGCCCGGTCAAGCGGCGCGCAGCGCGGCGCGGCGCTCCTGCTGGTAGCGCGCGTTCTCCGCCGCGGCCTCGGTCGCCCACTGGGCCGCCCGGGCGTGGTTGGCGCTGACGATCGGGCCGACCACGTCATCCCGGATGATCAGGATTTCAGCGATCGCACGCGCGAGGCGGCGGCATCCCCACTTGGCGAGGACGTAGTCACCCTGAACAAAGGTGTCCAGCCACTCCGCGACCATGACGGTCGATCGGGCGTAGACGCGTCCGAAGTGGTCGCCCTGGTGGTCGTAGACGTTCCACCCCTTCAGCGGCTGCAGCCCGGTGTAGTCGTCGGGCAGGCCCAGGTAGCCCAAGTCCTCGCCTGCGAGTTCCGCGCGGGACATCGGGACTGCGGTCACCTGCTCGCCGCGCACGGTGAGGACCTGGAGCGGGGGGCGGTGGGCGTTGGCGACCATGGACATGCGGGACTCCCTTGATGGGGGGTGGGGGATGGCGGGGATCCCCGCCAACAAGACAACTATATCTTACTTGCGTCACAGTGGATAGCCCGCCAGCCCAACTGCGCACCACCGGTGCCGCACCCGCCTTCCGGGCGAGCACTCCAGCGCCCCGAACGGAAACGACCCCCGCCACAGGCGGGGGTCGGGGCGGTCCGTCGGGCGGATCAGCTGGGGAGTCGCTCGATGGTCTGCGTGTAGCCGATCGCGGCAAGCTGCTCGTTTGTGCCGAGGTAGGCCCGCCCGTAGTCGTCGCTCTGGAAGTGAATGTGCTCGACGCCTTCGATGGTGACGATTTCGAGGACTGTGCCGATCATGCTGCCGCCATTCTTGGCGGGGGTGCGGCGGACGATGATGCGGTCACCTGCGGCGGGCTGGTACACGATGTCTCCCTGCGTGATGCGGCTGTTGTGTGATTCGGTTTCGCCGACCGGCTGCCACCACCGACCAACAAGACAACTATATCGCATATAGATCACAGGGAGCAGCGAAACGCCTGCTCAAGCCGCTTTTGCTGACAACGATTTCGCTCACTCGTGGGCGTGAATGAGGCGCGCCATAGGCTGCAACTCGCCCTCCATGCGAAACCGTGGACGGATGCGCCGATACATTCCGCTCACGCTTGCCGCAGTACTGCTTACGGCAGGCTGCGCCTCAGTAGCCCCCTTGAACACGAAGACGGGCCGCGACCTGGTCCCGGCAGGCCGCGCCTCCCCTGCCGCTACGGCGACCTGGCCAGAGCCG
The DNA here is from genome assembly GCF_023701745.1 of Streptomyces sp. RKAG293. Classification (NCBI taxonomy): domain Bacteria; kingdom Bacillati; phylum Actinomycetota; class Actinomycetes; order Kitasatosporales; family Streptomycetaceae; genus Streptomyces; species Streptomyces sp. RKAG293. The sequence goes on from NZ_JAJOZB010000002.1 coordinate 8,601, forward strand.
GTACCGGCTCCCCTCCACGCAGAACTCGCCATGATCGGCCCCGGTAGCGCGTCACCCATTGACGGGAGCTCGCGTGAGGCGACCTCTGCTCGGCCAACCGTTCACACGCATCCCAGCACCCCCGACACGCGCCCGTACCGAGGCACGGTGAAGCGCCCGAGCCGTCCGGCGCGCCGCCCGGTCCAGGCTGCTCCTCGGTCGCACACGCGGCGCGGGACGGCGACCCAGCATCCGAACGCCACCTACGACAGCGGGATCGTCTGCTCCTGGGCAAAGAACAGCGGCTTGGATCCCGCTGTCGTCAGCGCCTGTCGCCAACAGCTCGGTCATCGCTGACACGAGGATCAGTTCTACATCCGCGACTGCCGTTCACACGGCGGCTCTTCCCGGTTCCGAAGTCCCGGATGGGCCCGGCCGGCGCCGACGGAGAGGAGCAGCAGAGCAGGAGGTAGGACAGGAAGTAGGAATGGCTGTAGTGGCTTCTGTGCTGAGCACCGCTCGCCCGGCGGGGAGGGAAACAGATTCCTCTCCCGGGTATACCGGGAAGAGGTGTCAACTCTGGTGGGCCGGTTGCACTCATGGGGTGAGCTGGGCAAACGCCTGATTCGAAAAATGGGCGGTGTAACCAACGGCGAAACCTTGGACGAAACCAAGCGCGAAACCGTCGGTGGACCCGTGGATAGACCCGTCGGTGGACCCGTTGGTGAAACCTGCGACGAAACCAGCCGTGCAGCTCCGATCGGCAGCGTTGCACCGCCGGGCCCGCCGCGCTCATTCGACCAGCGGAAGACTGCGTCTCCTCAGACTGCGCGGACCTTGGGCCCCTTGGAGCCCTTGCGTCCGTCACCCAGTGCATCGAGCAGTTCGTCCGGCCGCGGCTGCAGGCCGCTGCCGAGGTACCGGATCCCCTCGCCTTCGGGGGGTGTTCCAGATTCCTTGCCGAGCGGGTGCCGTCGGCTGGTCGCGGTACGCCACCCGTATCGCTCGTCCCAAACCAGCGCCGGTGCAGGTTGGCCCACGCTGAGCGGAACGGCAACCGCCAGGTACTCGCCAGGCAACTGCTGTACCTCGACCTCCATCGGATCCGCGGCGCCGGCTGCGGCCAGTGCATCAGCAACGCGCTGCAGGTACGGGCGTACCTGGCGGGCGCGCTGCTCGGCGGCAGCGACCGCCAGAGCGCGCCGGCGGGCTACTACCGGGTAGCCGAGTTGTTCGGCTGCTTCCTCGGCGGTGAGCTGTGGTTCGGCCTCGAGGACGTCGGCGATGCGCCGGCCGCGCAGTTGCGCCAGGCCGCTCATGGCGGTGGTCATGGCGACCTTCAGCTCGTCGACGACCGCGGCCGCGGTGACGGCCGGGTCCAGGTCGAGCAGCTCGGCGATGCGCGGCAGGATCTCTTCGCGCGGGACCATGTCGCCGCTGCCCTTGGGCCGACCGGAGGTGGGTGACTGGCCCTTGCCCGGGCGTGCTGCCTTGAAGGCGCGGACGATGTGGCGCGGCCAGTGCTCCGTGCCTTCCTCGCCTGCCTTGCTCGCTGGGATCCGGACGACGTGCTCGGCCAGCTTCGGCTCGTGCTTGTACTTGTTCCAGCTGGCCGGTGACACCCCCAGCTCGGCTGCCGCCTCGTGACGGTCCAGCAGGTCCTCGTCGCAGTCCTCGGCCGGGAGCTGCGGGATGGGCTTGCCGGCGTAGAAGGCCTTGGTCTGCTCGGCGTCCCACAGCAGCGCCCGCGAATTCGGGGAGCTGATCGGGGCGGGGTGGCCTTCTTGGGCGTGGGGCTTCTTGTTGCGGAAGGTGCCCAGGGGCATGCCGAGCGCTGAGGCCAGGTCGGCCATGGTCTGCGCGTACTTGCGGCGGCCGGCGCGGATCATCTTGAGGCTTCTCCATCACGGGGCGGGCGGAGCGCCGTTGTCGGCGTCCCGCCCGGATCGGGTGTTACGTGGTTGAGGGGTTGGGCACGCAGTTCGGGAGGCAGAGCTCGTTCGGGTCGGCGCCGCATCCCTCGCAGCCGCGGGTGGCGGCGTCGATGAGCGGCTGGAGGTAGACGAGGACTCCCCCGGCATGGGTCAGCGGGGCCAGGTCGTCGGCGGTAATGACGTACAGGGCGTGCGGGGCATGGCCCGTGGTGTGCACGCGGATGCCGGCCGGCTCCGGGCCGCTGGTGAGACTCGGCAGGACGAGGTCCTGGCCGTCGTGCTCCACGATGACGCCGGCGTCGGCCAGCGCGGCGGCGAGCTGGTCGAGTTCGGCCGTGGCGGCCGCGGCGGTGGTCGGCCAGGCCAGTCGGGCTCGGTGAACTGCGGCCCGGGCGGCGGCGTGGCCCACGGCAGGTGCCTCGATTTCCCGGACTCGGTCCTCGTGGTCGTGCTGGGTGCGGTAGACGGGCATGGGGGTCTCCTTGCGGTTAGGTGTTTTCGGTGGTGGTGCGCTGCCACAACGCCCCACCGAAAAAACAATACCCCTCTTACGTCATTCGCAGCAAGGATGCACGCACCCAGCACCGTGTCGGGCAGCTAGACTCGAGGACGAGACCGCCTCTCGGGTTCTCCCGCGGAGTGTGTGTTTTCGGTTGGCCGGCGCCCTTGCCACCCGCCTCGGCGGAAGTGGGCGCCGGCCGCTTACGTTTCCGGCCAGGCCCCGCTCTGCCTGAAGTCCGCCCAGCCTGCGTGATCGATCCCTCTCCCGCAGCGAAGACGTGGCGACCGCCCCCGGACGGGGACCTGAGCCGATCCGATGCCTGTACCTGCCGCCAGCCATGCCTTCTTCGCGCGCACCCGCAGCAGAGCGCGTTCGACGAGCTGCCCAGGCGAGTCCTCAGGGGCCGTCGACATGCACGCGCGCCCTGTCCTGGCGCTCTCCCCGCACGGTCAAGCTGGGTGCAACCGCTTGCCCGGTTGCACCCAGCTCGACCGTGCGGGTGATTCCAAAAGTGCAACCGCTTGACCTGCAAAAACAGCGATTTTTGCAAGGAAGAGTGCAAGGGGTGGTGAGGAGAGTTCACGGCACATGAACCGAAAGGGGCCGTGCCGTGATCCGCACCGACAACGCCGTCGACCGATTGAACGCCGAATGGTCGGTGCTGTCCGCCGATGCTTCGAATGGGACGACGGTGATCGGTTGGCTCATCGACGCTGGGGTGTTCGCGCCGGACGAGGCACCGTCTGATCTCACAGCGCTGCTGCGTGAGCTCAAGCGCCGTGACCTCCGCCTCGGGCGCAAGCACACCGACCGGTGGATGGGTGCGCTGCTGCACCATGCCATCGGTCCCGGTGAGACGGGGCAGTTGGCGACCCGCGTGGTCATGCAGGCGATGTTGGCCGGAGCATGCAGCACCGCTAGCCGCATGCAGCGGGGCGACCGCCCCTATCCCGAGGTCATCCACATCGTCGTGACGGCGCTGTTCGAAGTGGTGCGGCAGTACCCGCTGCACCGACGACCCGCCAAGATCGCGGCGAACCTCCTGATGGACACGGTGCGAATCTCCCACCGGGAGCTCCAAGGGGACGCACCCTGGCTTCCTTTTGCCGACCGCGCGCCCCTGGACGACGCGCGTCATGTCAGCGGCGCCACCGACCAGGAGCCGGAGGAATGGGCGGTGCGCATGGAGTTGGCTGCCGCCGCAGCAGTCAGCGGCCTGCCGGGGTTGGCCTGCGCTCCAGAAGATTTGGTCGGCTCCCGTGGCGAAGTGATCGGGCTCTTGGTGTGGGCGCTGTCCGAGCGTGCGGTGGACACCGCGGGCGTCATGGCCGTCACGGACCACTACCAGGAAGCAGCGGTGCCGGACGAGCTGGCGGCCCGACGGGCAGGTGTGCGCCCTGCGGCGTGGCGCAAGCGTCGCTCGCGGGTGGTGAACCAGTTGCGGCAGGTGTCGGAGAGCTGGCTGGAGCAGACCGCATGAGCACCGGGCTGCCGCATCGCGGCGGCAGGAACGTGCTGACCTCTGGCGGCGGATCGGCCGGCGCCAGGACACATCACACAGGAGAGGCGGCCGGGGTGGCTACAGGGTCGGAACAAGATCGCAGTGGGGAACAGGGTGTGCCGACGGAGCAGGAGCGGCAGCTGGTGGCGGCCCGCAAGCTCGCGACGCGGGCAGCGGTGGCGCTGGTCCGTGAGCCGTTCGCGCCGGACACGGTCACCGCGGTGCAGGCGTATCTGGCTGATGCGACACAGGCACTGGCTTCGTACGCGCAGTTGCAGATGCTGCCGTCCGAGGTCGTGCGGGCGCGGATCGCGGAACTGACCCGGGGCGGCCGGAGCGGGGAGGCCTGCTCATGAGCCGGCGGTGGCGGCGCAGCGAGCGCGTGGTCGACCCCGAGTGGGTCGAAGAGGGAGTGGTCGGGGAAGCCGAGTGGGACGCGTCGCCGGTAGTCGGCGGCTGGTCGATGACCAGCGGAGCGGCTGCGAACCGGGCCGCGCTGGCACGGTGGGCGGCCTGGGCCGTGATCGTAGCCGGTCCGCTGCTCGGTGTCGGAGCGCTGTTGTCCATTCCCGCATCGGCCGGCAGCACCGTGCCCTCGGCAGCGGTGCAGCCCAGTGCGCCAGCTCCGGCGGGGACGGGCCCGGCGGGGTTCGCCGAACTGTTCGTCACGCAGTACGTGTCTGCCGGCGAGGGTGACCAGTCGGCGTTGGCGGCCTTTTGGCCCGGTGCCCGGTCGGTGAACTTCGAAGGGGCGCCGGGCCGTCGGCAGGTGACCCAGATCGCGGCCGTGCGGACGATTGCCCTGGGTGGCGGCCTGTGGTCGGTGACCGTCGGCGCGCGGGTCATCGAGCCCGATGCGCGCCCGACCACGACCGGCACCGCGGGGACACCGGCTGCGGCAGGTCCCGGGGTGCGGTACTTCCAGGTCGCTCTCGCCTCCAGCGGAGAGTCAGCGGCCGGAGTGCCGTTCGGCTACAGCGCGCTGGCCGCCCCGGCCGAGGTCGCCGCCCCCGGGCAAGCCGCAGCCCCGCAACTGGAGTACGGGGTGATGAAGTCCGCAGCCGCCAGTGACGTGCGGGTGCAGACCGTCGGCCAGTTCCTGACCGCCTATCTGGCCGGCGGTGATCTGACGCGCTTCCTCACCCCGGGGGTGCAGATGACCGGCATCACCCCGGCCCCGTACACCGCGGTGGCCGTCGACCAGATCGCCGCCGCAGGCCTCGGAGCCGATGGGGACACGGCTGGATCGCGCGTGCCGGACGACGGCACCCGGCAGGACGTGCTGGTGACGGTGCGGGCCACCGGCGGCGACGGCACCCGCACGCCGCTGTCCTACGCGCTGAGCCTGACCGCGCGGGCCGGCCGCTGGGAGATCACCGCGCTGAACGCCGCCCCCGTCCCCGCACTGGCCCCGGTCCCCACAACCGTTCCGTCCTCCTCGGCGCGCTGACCGCGCGCCGCCCCTTGAGAAAGCGAGCACACCGATGCACACCCTCCCCCAGACGCTGGCCACCGGCTGGATCGAAACCGGCACCAATCTCGGAACGGAGTTCAAGACGTTCCTGCTCTACATCGTCATTCCGATCATCGCGCTGATCGGCGTGATCCTCACGTGGTGGAAGACACATTCGACCCCGGCCGCCATCGTCGCGCTCATCATGGGCTGCGCCGTGTGGTGGGGCGCCCTGCACATGGACATGCTGCGCGACAAGACCGGCGATGACATCAACCGCTCCAACACCGTCAGCACCACCTCGGGCGCTGGAACGGCGAACGGTGGCCCGCTGGGCACGGGCGCCCGATGAGCGCCGCCACCACGACCAACGACAGCGACGAGCTGGTCGGCCGCTGCTACACCGAGGCGCGCCGCTTCCCGCTGGCGGTCGGCCGGTTCGCTTCCGGCGGCCGGATCCCGGGCGGCCCGTACACCATGACGCAGCTGGCGGTCATGGTCGGGAGTTTCGTGTTGCTGGTGGTGACCCGCCCGCTGTGGGGCACCAACCCCCTGCTGGACGCGGCGGTCGTGGTGGCGGTCCCCTTCCCGGTGGGGTGGACGGTCGGCCGGGTGCAGATCGACCACCGCAACCCCCTGGCAGCACTGGTGAGTCTGGCCAGCCGCACCGCTGCGCCAGCAGCAGGCCGTCTGCACGGCCGGCCCTACCAGCAGCGCCCGCCCCGCCGGATCGCCCCGGTCGCCACCGTCGACTTCACCACTACGGCCTGGCCGGACGAATCCGCTGGTGAACTGAGCGCGGAACCGGAGCAGGCCGCCAGCAGTCACGCCATTCCACCTGCCCCCGCGCCCACGCCCCCGGCGTCAGTCCCGGCCCCGGCCCCGGCCCCGGCCCCGGCCCCGGTGGTGTCTGGGGTTCAGGCGCTGCTCGCCCAGCGGGCCGCACGCGCAGGACAAGGAGAACAGCTGTGAAACTCCCGATCCGGCACGTCGCCGGGAACGTCGCCTGGACTACGCACGGCACCGCATGGGGAATCTGGCGGGTCAGCGCAGCGAACTACTCCCACTCCTCGGCCACCGCCAAGAAGTCCCGACTGCGCACCATCGAAGCGTTCGTGAAGGCGTTGCCGACCGGGGGCGAGCCGATCCTGCTGTCGCTGTGCCCGCAGGTGGATCCGCGCAGCGTGGTGCGCGCCATGACGGCCGACGTCGATTTGGGCCGCAGCCAGGAATACCAGGACCTCGCCGACCGGGTGCTGACCCAGCTGGAAAGCATGGAGCTGTCCGCGCGCACCGACTGGCTGGCCGTTCCGCTGCCAGCCGGAGGCCGTCTCCAGGCACTCGCTGACCTGGCCGACGCCACCCGGGCCGGGCTCGCCTTGACGCTCGGCCTGGTGCCCGCCGGGGTGAGCGCGAGCGAGCAGGACCGGCGCATCGCTCAGGCTGCCGCGCTGGCCGCGACCTGGCCGTCCGGGGTGGGTCTGAGGCCCGCCACCGAGGCGGAGATCTTGTGGATGTACGGGCATGCCGCCCGGCGCGGCACCGCGGAACCGCTGCTGCCCGCGCCCGGAGACGAGCAGCCTGTCCTGGGCCGCGGCCGCGGGGTGGCCGCGCTGGCAGAGGTTCTGCTGGCCGAGGGGGGCCGCCCCCGGGCCGAGGAGCAGCAGGGCCGGCGGATGCCGGGCAATCCCTTCGCCAACCGGCATCTGCAGGTGACGACCGAGTGGGGTACCGCGTACCAGGCGATGCTCGCGCTCGCCCAGATGCCCAAGCGTTTCGCGTTCCCCGGCAGCGAGTATCTGGCCAGCCTGGACGACTTCGACTTCCCCATCGACTGGACGTGCCGGCTGGCGATCTCCTCCGGGGCGACCGCCCTGCGGCGGACCAAGCAGCGCGCCCGCAACGTCGCCCACCAGGACAAGGAGTACGAGCACGAGCCCACCGGCGTGCCGCCCACGCAGGTGGAGGCGGTGGCTGATCTGGCGGAGAACCGGGAGCGGCTGGCCTCCTCCCACACGGAAGTCGACATCCGGTCCATGGTCACCCTGTGCGTGTGGGGACCGACCCCCGCCGAGGCGCACGCCCGCGCCGAAGCCGTCCAGCACCACTTCGGGGGCGCCGACTACACCCTGGCCCGTCCCGTCGGTGAGCAGGAGAACCTCTGGTACGCCATGCTGCCCGGCACCCGCGCCCCCAAGGTCCTTGCCTCGTATGCGCAGTACCTGCTGGCGCGGGACTGGGCGATGGCGATGCCGTGGTGCGGGTCCCAGCTCGGTGACGACAGCGGCCCGCTGTACGGGGTGCAGCTCACCGGCGGCGGCGAACGGCCCGTCCTGGTCGACTTCAGCCGCGGCCCGGCCGAGAACGCCTCCGCCTGCGCGGCGTTCATCGGGGAGTTGGGCGCCGGCAAGTCGGTCGCCTTGAAGACCGCCATGTTCTCGGTGCTCGCCGCCGGACGCCGGGTGAACTGGCCGGGCAGCCGGGGCCGGGTCGTGGTCGTGGACCGCACCGAAGACCGCGAGTGGGAGCGGTTCGCGCGGGCCTGCCCCGGCACCACCCAGGTCATCACGGTCGACGACTCCGCGGAGATCTCCCTCGACCCGCTGCGGATCTTCGCCCCCGAACAGCGCTCCCGACGGACCAAGTCCTTCCTGACGCTGCTGCTCGGCATCAAGCCCATGGACATCGAGGGCGTCGTCCTGACCGAAGCCATCAAAGCTGTGCTGTCCCGCGACGGAGCGAGCATGCAGGCCCTGACCACCGAACTCGCCGCACGCGGCGCCCATGATGCGACGGCCAGCATGCTGGCCCGCAAGCTCGCGGCCGCCGCCGAGGAGGACCTGGCCCGGGTCATCTTCGACCCATCGCTCCCGCCGGTCGCCACCGTCACCGCGGACAGCGTGGTCTTCTCCGTCAGCTCTCTGCAGCTGCCCAAGAAGAGCGAGCTGGAGAGCGAGTTCCGCATGGAGCGCATGGAGACCGAGAAAATCATCGGACGCGCCCTGATGTACGTGGTCGCCGCTCTCTGTCGCGAGATCACCTTCGGGTCGAAGGACGAATTCGCGGTCAGCGTCTGGGACGAGTGCTGGTGGCTGACCTCCTCCCCCGAGGGCCAGGAGCTGCTCCTGGAGCAGCTGCGCGACGGCCGCAAGCACCGTGCCGGGGCGCTGCTGGGTACCCACGACTCCTACGACATCGGCCCTGCGGACAGCCATCTCGGCGCGGTCCTGCGCGGCTTGATCCCACACCGGCTCCTCTTCCGGCAGACCGACGAAACCCTCGCCACGCGAGGCCTCGAGTTTCTGGGTCTGGACTCCACCGACCGGAACCTGATCGACCTGGTCACGACCGGCCTGTCCCCGATGGACCTGTCCGCCGAAGAGAAAGCGGCGCGGGCCGGCGAGTGCCTGTACCGGGATCTCAACGGGCGGGTCGGCACGATGCGCGTGCTCTTGCCCTCCGACCCGAAGGCGCAGGCACAGATCCACTCCACCCCCGGCCGGAGCGCCGCATGATCCGCCGACTGCGGGCAGCAACCCGGGGCGCGTTCGGCCGGCGACAGATCGGCGTGCTGCTCGCGCTGGCCGCGCTCACCGCCGTGCTGTGGACCGCCGGCAACGCCCACGCCGACCCCACACCCGCGCCCCGTCCGACCGCCGGTCCCACCACCACCGCACCGACAACAGCACCGACGACACCGGCGGCCGGGCCGACGGCCGGCAGCACCACGCCTCCCGTCGACGGGTCGGGAGCGGGTGGGGGCGGCGGCCTCCCGCGCATCAGCGACCAGGACATCACCAAGCGCCTGCAGCAGGCCCAGGACATGAGTGAAGCGTTCTCGACCGCGACCCAGCGAGTGCTGATGGACCAGGCCACGGAGCAGCTGCGCAAAGAGCTCCCCGACGAGGGTGGCGTGCTGGGCGTCTTCAACACCACCGACCAGTACGGGGTCCCGATCCAGGTCTACACGATCAACCCGGACACCGGCGGTTGGTCCGACTGGTCGCTGAAGGTCTACGGATTCCTGATCGAGATCTGCTTCGCGGCCACGAAGTGGATGATCGCTTTCGCGTGCTGGCTAATCACCTGGGCGCTGAGCTTCGGCCTGGCGAAGATCCTCCTCAAGCCGGTGCTGGCCATTGCGTCCAGCCTGCACTCCCAGGTCATCGTGGAGCTCGGCCTGCCGGGCCTTTTCCTGGTAGTCGCAGCGACCGTGTGCGCGTGGCACATCATGGTCGGCGACCGGGTCCGCGGGGTCGGCGAAGCCGCACTCACCCTCGTCATCGCCGCGCTCTGCGCGACCGCGTTGGTCTCTCCGCCCGAGCAGCTCATGGGCGGCGAGAAGGGCGGGATACTCGGGGCCGCCCAGGGATTCAGCCTGGAAGTGGCCGGCATCATCATCAACAGCGGCCACACCACCGGCACCCGCTCCCCGGTCTCCACTAACGACGTCAGCGCCCTGGCCCGGCCGATCAGCGACAGCCTGGTCGATGCCCTGATCGTGAAACCGGCCGAGCTCCTGCAGTACGGCCGTACCTTCGACCGGGACTGCTCCAAGGCCTACGCCGAGGCGAAGATCCAGCAGCTGGCGTGGGACCGGCAGGCCGACAGCAACATCCAGTGGGTCAAAGACCACGACTCCCTCTCCCGCCTCACCGGTGCCCCTAGTCCTCTGGACCCGACGGGGATTCAGCAGTGGGGCACGGACCAGGTCGTCGGCATCGTCGGCGGGTGGGTCAAGGACCACTACGGCAAGCCGCCGATGGGCGCTTTCGAGGCCAAGTGCGTGCCCGGCGACGTCGCCTCCGCGAAGAAGGCATCCGTCGACAAGCTCGCCGGCGCATTGTTCGTCGCGCTGGCCGCGCTCATCGTCACCTTCTTCATCTGCCGCCTGGCCGGCAGTTTGCTGGCCGCGCAGTGCCGCATCGCGCTGGAAGCGATCCGCGGCGAGGGCGTCCTGGTCGCCGGCACCCTGCCAGGAGGTGGCCGCACCCTGCTGTGGCAGTGGTGCGCCAACCTGCTGAAAGTCTTCCAGACCCTGATCATGTCGGTACTGCTGCTCGCGGTGTTCCTCGTCTTCATCACCACACTTCTGGACCCGTCCCTGGACGACGCGTTCCTCGGCAGCCTGGCCCTGCGGTTCCTCGTGCTCGACATCGTGTGCATCGCGGCCTTCATCTATCGGAAGAAGGTCGCGAAGGCGGCACGGCGCGCTGCGGGTAATTTCCGTACGCGTATGGACGGCAACCGGGTCGGCGGTGCCGGCAAGGCGATCTTCCGGGCCGGCTACGGCGACGACTCCAGCCAGCGCAGCGGAGCGCTGGGGCGGGGTGCGCTCACGCTGGGCGCGCTGGCCATCAGCGGCGGCACCGCCACCACCCTGCGCGGCACCGGGGCCCGCCTGGCCCGCCGCTTGCATACTGCCCCACGGCGCGGTCCTCGGCCTGTTCCCCGCCCGCCCCGCCGCCCCAACGGCCGCGGCCCGAACACCGCGCCGCCGGCGCAGCCGCAGCCTCAAGGGCCGCCGACGCAGGCCGGCCCCTATCGCCCGGCCGCCCCGCAGCTGGTCATGCCACCGCAGCCCACCGCACCTCCGCAACCCACGTCGCCGCCTCAGCCCCGAACGCCACCGAGGCCGCGGCCGCGGCCTCGCCCCGGACCACTGCCGCTTCCGCGCCCCGGGCCACGCCGGGTGCCCGCTCCTGTCCCTCCCTCCACTCCGCCGCCCAACTCCACCCGTCAGGCCGAGCTCCGCCGGCGGCTGGAGCGTCGCACCCCGCCCGGCGCGCCCGCGCTCCGGCCCCGGCCGCGCGGCGGCAGCACGTGAGCCGCCGCGCCTGGTCGGTCGGCGGCGTCGCGCTCGCCTCGATCCTGGCGCTGTTCGGGGTTCTGGTGCTGTTCATCGCGGTGGCGACCGGGACGGGCAACGCCGCTCTGCAGGCCGCCGCCCGTTCCCGCACCGCCCCGGTGGGAACGGTTGGCGGCACCCTGAAGCCCGGCAGCGTGCCGGCCGCCTATGAGCCGTGGGTCCTCCGCGCTGCCGCCGCGTGCCCCGGGCTGCCCGCGCCGGTTCTCGCCGCCCAGCTCCAGCAGGAAAGCGGGTTCAATCCCGCCGCCCGCTCCGAGGCCGGCGCGGAAGGCATCGCCCAGTTCATGCCCGGGACCTGGAACACCTGGAAGGCCGACGCCAACGGGGACGGCGCCGCCAACGTCTGGGATCCCGCGGACGCCATCACCGCCCAGGGCACGTTCATGTGCAGTCTGCTCAAGCAGGCGACCGCCTCCGGCTACCCCGGGCAGCCGATCGAGTTGGCCTTGGCCGGCTACAACGCGGGCTGGGGCGCCGTGCAGCGCTACCGGGGCGTTCCTCCGAAGGAGTTCGCCTCCGGCCAGACCTACCGTTACGTGCGCACGATCATGGCGGGCGCCGCACGGTACACCGCTGCCACCGGCGCCCAGCAGCTGCCGACCGAGTACGCGCTGCCCGCGAACGCCCCCGCAAAGATCCGCATTGCCCTGGCCTGGGCCCTGCAGCAGCGCGGCGGTTGGTACCACCTGGGCGGCGACTGCACCCACGGTCTCGGCTCCGACCCGGCCCACCAGTGCGACTGCAGCTCCCTGGTCCAACAGGCCTACCACGCCGCCGGCGTGAACCTGCCGCGCACCACCTTCGACCAGGTCAACGCCGGTATCGCAGTCAGCCCCGACGCACCGCTCCCCGGTGACCTGGTGTTTTCCGCCGGCTCCGACGGCACCACCAGCAGCCCGGGACATGTCGGCCTCTACGTCGGCGGTGGCCAGCTCCTCGAGGCGCCCAGGACTGGACTACAGACCCGTCTGGTCAGTTACGCCTCCTGGCGACAGTCCACCAGCAACATCACCCGGGTTGTGGCGGTCCGCCGGGTCGTGGCGTGGTGAGCCCGACGTCACTGGCTCTGCGGCCTCGCACCACTGTTTTTCGCTCTGGTTGCCGTCGTCGTGTCACATCCGGGGTCGCCCGCGTACTTGCCGGAGGTAGATGAGGTGGGTTGGCCCATCCCGCAGATCAGGAGGCTGAACATGTTCCGTCACAGGTCCGGTGGCCGACGCCGGTGGTCGATGTGAAGGACCCACGGATCGTCCTGCATGGCATCGAGCACGTCCCGCAGCAGATGGTGGCGTTCGCGGGCGCCCACCGGTGGTGGGTCACCGCCGGCGTCCTCCTCGCCGGAGCCGGCTGGGCTGCTGCAGCGGGGTGGTGGCGTCAGCGGGCGGCGACCGCTCTACGGGATCGGGTCGCCTTCGAGCTGGTGCCCGCAGCCACCTTCGAGGCCGGCCCCTCCGAGCTTCGCTGGGCGGCAGGCCAGATCGCATCGGTCCGCGCCGCCTGCGGCCCGATGCCCCGGCGCGCGGTGGCCACCCGGCTGCGGTCCACCTACACCGACAACAAGATGCGCACCCTCCTGGAAGGTCCGGCGCGGGCGGAAAGCCTGCTGCGGATGCCCGGATACGCCGACGTCGAAGTGATCCCCGCCCACACCGGCGGCACCCGACCGAAGGTGCCGCGGATCCGCTTCGAAGGCGCACCACCCGTCGTGTCAGCGCCGGCAGCCACCCAACCCACCGGAGAGACCGCCTGATGAGCGTGAACCTGAAGAAGCGGCCGACGCCTTCGAACGGCGTGCGGGAAGGGCGGCGGATGTACGTGGCGCGGGCCGAGCTCGTGCTGGCCCGGCCCGATCACCGGCCGCTGGCCCGCCTGGGCCCTGACCCCGACCCGCTGCAACGCCTCGCCGCGGCCATGGCCGCCGTGCGCAGCCAGGACGGCGAACAGGCCGATGTGATGGTGGACCTGGTGCCGGTGCCGGACGGTCAGGTGGACCGCCGTCGCCGGTCGCTGATCGCCCGCGCGGCTCGGCGCGGGCCGTCCGCGTTCGGCGAGCGCCTCGGGCCCGGTGGTGCAGGCGGTGCGTGGGTCGACACTGTGCGCACCGTTCTGGCCGACGGCATGGGGATCAGCTCCTCCCCCGGCAGCCGGCCTCGTCCGGCGAAGGTGCCGCGGCAGGTCGACCTCGCCGACGGGGTCGGCAAGTTCACGCTGGGCGAGCCGGTCTTCGCCGTGCAGGTCCTGGTTCGAGTCACTGCCACGCATCCGGTGCGGGCTCGCGCGCTGCTGCACCAGTTGCTCGGCGCGATGGCGATGTTCTCCGGCGAGAACCGTTGGCGCCCGGTCGGACCCCGCCGCACCGCCTGGCGTCCGTACAGCAACGTGTGGTGGCGCCGACGTTCCTTCGACCGGCGGGTGGCTACCGGTGAGTTCGCCCCCGCCAAGCGGCAATGGGTCACCACCGCGGAAATCGCCGGCCTGCTCAAGCCACCTACACGGCACTGCGCGGCCACCAACGTCGCCCGGTGCGGCGGCGTAGTGCCGCCCGCCCCGGCCGGGTTGCCCCAATGGACCGGACAGCGCGGCATGCTCCCGCTGGGCCGGGTGACCGGTGCCGAGGGCCGGGAGTATCTGGCGGCCGCACACGTCGCCGACGTGCTGTTCGGCCTGGGTCTGGGCAAATCCGGTTTCGGCAAGACGGAACAGGCTCTGGTCCAGATCCTCACCATCGCCTACGGCGGATACGGAGGCTGGTTCCTGGACCCGCACGGGGAGGCGCTGGCGCGTGCGCTGCCGTACCTGACGCATCCTGCGGTACGGGACCGTGTACAGCTGATCGACCTGGCCAAGCCGTCCATGGACAGCCCCTTCGGGTGCTGGAATCCCCTGGACATGCGCGGCCGCCGCCTCGAAGACATCCAGGATGTCGTTGGCGCCGTCGTCGGCGGCATCGCCTCCGCCCAGGGCTGGGGAGGAAACGCTCCGCAGGCACGGGCGATCCTGAGCAACGCGGTGCTCGTGCTGGCCCACCTCGCATACCAGCTGGTCGCTGAGAACTGTTCGCACCTGCAACCCACCGTCTTCCAGATCAAATCCCTGCTGACGGACGATGAATGGCGGGCGGGCGTACTCGAGCGCATGCCCGACGACATCAAACGGTTCTGGCGGACCAGCTTCCCGAAATACGCCGCCACCGCCGTACCAACGGTCACCAACGCCCTGGACGTCCTGGACACCTCGCTGAGCCTGAAGGCGTTCCTGGGCGGCTCCCTGTCCACCTACAACGTGCGCCACGCCATGGACAACGGGACCGTCGTACTCGTCGCACCGTCCGGAACGGGCGCCGGCGACCCCCTCATCACCAGCCTGCTCATCTTCGATCTGTTCCTGGCCGGCCTGTCCCGCCAGGACACCCCAGTCACCGAGCGCCGCACGTTCTTCGCGTGGATGGACGAGCTCGCGGGCGTCGATGCCGCCGGCCGCGGCTTCATCGCCAAAATCTTCGAGCAGCTCCGCAAGTACGAGGTGCGGCTCATGACCATGACGCAGATGGCGATGCGCCTGTCGGAGACCACCCGGCAAGCAGCACTCCAGAACCAGTCCGTCCTGTCGGCGACCGCGTGCGACATCGACGAAGCCCGCTACGTGGCCAACCGGATGCCCGGCATCACGCCCGAGACCATCGCGGGCCTGGAGAAATACGAATACATCGTCAGCGTCATGCTCCACGGCAAGCGCACCACCCCGTTCAAAGTCCGGGGTGTGCCCGTCGACCAGGTGCTGGCCGACTACTACAACCCCGACGCCCTAGCCGATCTGGACGCCGCCATCGACGTGACCCTGGGCCGTCGCCCGGTCGAAAAGATCCTGGCCGACCTGGCCACGCTGGACGAGCGGATCGGCGACCACCTCGCCGCTCACCCCGCCACCCCCCGCCCAGCAGCAGCGACCCAGGCGCAGCACGACGTCGTCCGTCACGACCCATCCCACAACAGCTCCCCCCACAACGCCGCTGCCGACGACTTGGAAAATGAGGACCAGTAATGCCCTATCCCGCCGGAATGCCGCCCGCGCACAGTCTGTCGCGGCTCGCCGAGGAGCTGCTGCCGGTGCTGTATCAGCACCGGCTGATGACCACGAGCCAGCTTCACCAGTTGATGCAGCCGCACACCGCGCATGCGGTGTACGTGCGCCGTCAGCTGAACCGTCTGCGTGAGTTGCAGCTGGTGGAGACCACGCTGCGCCGCCGCGGTGGGCGCGGTGAGCTGGCCTGGTATTGCACGGGTTTGGGGGCTGAGGTGGTGGAGGCATCCGGGGAAGTGCGGCCCCGCTCCCATCGGCTGACCGAGCAGACTGCCGCCTTCCAGCTGCAGGAACACACGCTGGCCGTCAATGCCACCGGTCTCGCATTCGTTGCAGCGGCCCGGGCGGCCGGTCACGAATGCGGGCCGCTGGACTGGGAGCCCGAGCTCGCGCACCGGCTGCGCGACGGCGACAGTCGCATCGGTGACGAAGCCTTCCTGGTCCCCGACGCGGTGCTGTCCTACATTCACCGGCAGCACAGCACCCGCACGATCGCCAACTTCTTCCTGGAAATCGACCGCGCCACCATGACCCCGGACCGCCTCGTCGACAAGTTGCGCGCGTACGCCCGCTACCAGAGCTACCACCCCACCCCCATCGTTACCGGACGGCCCAGGACCGGCAGCGGCACACCCGGCGGGGGGGCAGCATGGCGGAATCGGTACCCCGTCTTCCCCCGTGTCTTGTTCGTTCTTGCTGGCGCCCCGCCGGCCGCCCTGGACCGGCGCATTGCGGATCTGCGTGCGTTGGCGGCAGCCGATTCCCGACTGCAACGGGCCGCCCAGCGACTTACTGCCGGAGTCACCACCCTGCACCAACTGCAGACCGCCGGCCCCTGGGAACCGATCGTCGTCCCCGTGTTCGGTGAGGATGCCACCCTCACCACCGCCCTGCTGCACGCACCAGCAGCGGAGGCCGCCTGACCGCCGGCTCAGGAGGACCCCCGGGCCCGATGCTGGGAGAGCCCTGACATCGCCGGGTGACCTTCACGCCAATTCGTGCGTTGAGGACCTGTGACAAATGAAGATGCAGCTGCGCCCGCGGGCGGGCAGCGGAAGGCTGACGCTCCCGCGATCGGGGCCCTCCTGAATCAGCTGGAATCGGTGCTCGCGGCCGGACTGGCTGTCTCGGACGCCACCATTACCGTGATGGAGGCACAGGCAGCGATCCTGCGCGAGTAACGCGGACCGGCGTCGTCCGGGTGGGTACCCGGGGTACCCACCCGGTCAGGAGTCCAGCAACGCCTGACTGGCCACACCAGGTGATCGTTTCTGCGGTGAAGTTGTCCCCCGCACGGGTGAGCGTGCCAGCCGGAGGGCGCGCCGGAACATCCCGGGCGGCTACAACTCCCTTCGTGATCACGATTCTGATGCGCGCCGCGACCGCCGCGGCGCTCGCTCTCTTGCCGATGGCCCTGTCCCCCGCGCCTGCGCACGCGCACGCCTCCACAACGATGTCCTTGTCCGAAGCGGTGGCCAGCCTGCCCCTGGCCGCCGAGAGCCGCGACGGCTACCTGCGCACCAGCTTCAAGCACTGGAACGCCGGCAAGAACCTGACCGACGGCTGTAACGCCAGGATGGAAGTGCTGCTCGCGGAGGCGGTCGACGCACCGGAGGTCCTGCCCGGCTGCAAGCTGTCCGGTGGCCGCTGGTGGTCGTACTACGACGCGAAGTGGGTCACCTCCGCGGGAGCCCTGGATGTAGACCACATGGTCCCGTTGGCTGAAGCCTGGGACTCAGGGGCATCCCAGTGGACCGCCGCCCGACGTGAGGCCTACGCCAACGACCTTGACGCCGACACTTCCCTCGTCGCCGTGACCGCCGGCTCCAACCGCAGCAAGGCTGACAAGGACCCCGCCGAATGGTTGCCGAACCCCGAGGTGACGTGCCGGTACGCCTCTGAGTGGACCGGTGACAAGAAGCGCTGGGGTCTCACCGTGGATACCGACGAGCTGGCTGCCCTGACCCAACTTGCCGAGGCGTGCCCCGCCGCGACCGTCGAATACGAGCCGGCCCCCTGACCCATGGTGCCGGCCGACCGTGCCCGCTGGGGTGCCCCGGAACTCCGGGGCGCCTCCGGCCCGGTTGCTGTCGAGATGGACAGGCGCTTCATCGGCGGCGGGGATGCAGGTGGGTGTCGGCGGTGTGCGGTGCGGTGATGACGTGGGAGGCGGGGATCGCACGGCCCGCGAGGGTGACGCCGCCAGCGATGCGGCAGTTACGGCCGATGGCGATGCCGGGGCCGAGGCTGATGTTGCTGCCAGTCTGAACGCCGTCGCCAATCAGGGCGCCGAAGCGCGGAGTCTGGCACCGGTACAGGCCGTCGGGGGTACGGAAGAAGATCTCTCGTTGTGGGGTGTGCATGTGGGGGCTCCACATGCTGATCGCTGCGACGGTGACGTTGGCGGATAGGTGGGCGTCCGCGCCGACGATGGTGCGGCCCAGGGCAATGCGGTGGCCCAGGATCGTTCGGTCGCCGATGTACGCCTGGGTGACTTCGCAGCCGTAGCCGACGGAGACGCCCGCGCACAGGATGGAGCCCTTCCGGACGGTGGAGAACTCGTGAATCCGTACGTTTGGGCCGATGATCACGTCGTCGCCGACGATGGCTTGCGGGTGGATGAACGCGGTCGGGTGAATGCGCTGCCGCATGCTGGCCAGGGCCTTGGCGTGCAGTTCTTCCCAGGAGGTCAGGAATTCCGCGAGGTCGTAGGCCTCCAAGTCCCGGTACGGCGTGGCAGCGAACGCGGGGTCGGTGGGGCCGGCGACGTAGCCGCCCATCAGCAGAGATGTCATCAGGTGTTCTCCAAGGGTCGGTGGAAGGTCAGGGCGTATCGAGCTAGGCGGATACGATCGCGGTCACTGTCAGCGAGCCTTGGAGCGCTCTGTGCCGGAACTGCGTGTGGGCGTCGCGATCCTGACCATGGGCACCCGGCCCACTGAGTTGGATGCGCTGCTGGCCTCGGTGGCCCGGCAGTCCGTGGTCGCGCAGCGGATCGTGGTTGTCGGCAACGGCACCCCGCTGCCGGAGTTCGACAAGACCGTCACCCCGGTGGAGCTGGCGGAGAACCTCGGGGTGGCGGGCGGCCGCAATGTGGCCCTGGCGCAGCTGGTGGCGCTCGGGGATGTCGATGTGGTCGTGGACCTCGACGACGACGGCCTGCTGGTCGACGACCAGGTGTTCGCGCGGATCCGGGAGTTGTTCACCGCCGATGCCCGGTTGGGGATCGCGGGGTTCCGGATCGCGGACGAGACCGGATACACCGCACGCCGGCACGTCCCCCGGTTGCGGGCGGGTGACCCGATGCGTGGCGGTCTGGTGACCGGGTTCCTCGGCGGCGGGCACGCCTTGTCCTCGGCGATGCTGGAGGAGATCGGCGGGTGGCCGGAGGACTTCTTCTTCACCCACGAAGAGACGGATCTGGCCTGGCGGGCGCTGGATGCGGGGTGGAAGATCCGGTACTGCCCAGAGCTGCTGCTGCAGCACCCGCGCACCTCGCCCGCCCGCCACGCGGTCTACTACCGGATGACGGCCCGTAACCGGGTCTGGCTGGCGCGCCGCCACCTGCCCGCCCTGCTGATCCCGATCTACCTCGGTGTCTGGACCTTGTTGACCCTCGCTCGGACCCGGTCGGTTGCCGGTCTGCGGGCGTGGGCGGCCGGCTTCACAGAAGGGGTCCGCACCCCGTGCGGGCGCCGCAAGGCGATGCGCTGGCGCACCGTGCGGCGTATGACGCGCCTTGGCCGGCCTCCGGTCATCTAGCACCGGCGGCGGCTTCCTCGCGCAGCCAGGCCGGGATGGCCTGGGGTGTGGCGGTGAGCCAGGCTGCGTACCGGGCGATCCCTTCGGCCAGCCGGATGCGCGGTGTCCAGCCCAGGACTTCGGACAGGTGGGTGGTGGAGGCGTAGCCGCCCAGGGGGTCGCCGGGTGGCAGGGGCGTCTCGGTCACGGTGGTGTGCGGAAAGTGCGTGGCGACCAGTTCGGCGACCGTTCGGATGCTGGTCGGTGTCGCGGTGCCGATGTTGAGGGTCTGCTGGTGGGCTTTGGGGGTGAGCAGGGTGCGGATGGTGGCGTGGGCGATGTCGTCGACGTGGACCAGGTCGCGGATCTGGTGTCCACCGCCGTTGAGCTGCAGCGGCAGGCCCAGGGCGGCGCGTGCACAGAACCAGGCCACGACCCAGGAGTGGCTGCCGGGTTTGATGGTCTGGGGCTCTCCGTAGACGGAGAAGTACCGCACGATCGCGTGCGAGGTCCCGACCGCGCCCAGCGTCAGGGCGGTCTGGGTTTCACCGAAGACCTTGGTATTGGCGTAGACCGACAGCGGGCGCAGCGGTGAGTGCTCGGAGAACTGCGGGGTGGTGCGGCCGCCGTGGACGAACTCCAGGGCTTTGGCCAGGGCGCGGGCTTCGGGGGCCTTGGAGGCCCAGTCGTCGGGGTCGCCGTTGCCGTAGACGCTGGCGGAGGACACGAACACTAACCGGCGCACACCTTCCGTCGCGGCCACGGCGTCCAGCACGATCTGGGTGCCTGTGACGTTGGTGTCGATCGCAGCCAGCGGGTTGCGGGTGCAGGCGGCGACATCGGCGAGCGCGGCCGCGTGGATGACGTAGTCGCAGTCGGCGACCAGGCGGCGCATCAGGGCAGGGTCGGTGACGCTGCCGGTGTGGACGTCCGGGTCGTGGGGGTTGATGCCGAACACGTCGGTATAGATGTGCGGCGGGTAGGCGTCCAGCGTGCAGATCGAGACCGGGTGGGCGCCAAGCTCGCGCAGCTGGGTGGTGATGCGGCTGCCGATCAACCCTCCCCCGCCCGTCACCAGGACCCGGGCGCCGGGAAGGTCAGCCAAGCGGTCATCGTCGGGGAAGGCGTATTGCGGGCCAGGTGTCATCGGCTCACTCCTCAGCACAGGGACCCGGTACCGGCCAAAGGCGACTGGTCGGCGCGGTTCGGTCAGGTGTTCTGATCGTGGCCGCTGACCTGGAACGCTGACAGTGAGAGATCACCGCCCCCAACGGGCGGACCCACCGCACTCATCGGGCGGGTTCACCAGGATCGACCAGCGGGAACCCTGCTGGACGTACCGTGGATTCAGCGCGTCACTCCCGAAGGCCGGATGGGCGCAGAGCAGGGGGCTTGTGATGAGCACCGCTTCTCCTCCGCACCGCGATGTGCACGACGCCGCATGCGGAAAGAGCCTGCGCGAGCGGCTACTGGGACAGTGGGGCTCACCCGATCCGGTGCCGCCGGACATCCTGCGCAAGATCGCCGAGCAGATCCACCAGTGCTGCGGCCACGGCCTGCTCAAATGTCATCGGCTGGCCGCCGGCTGGACTGTTGTCCAAGCGGTTCGGACCGCCCACGACCTGGTGGCCGAACAGCACCTGCGACCGGTCGGTCTGACCGAACGGTCCTGGAAGGACTGGGAGGCCGGCGCCGCGCTCAGCGCGCACTACCAGGACCTGGTGAGCCGGATGTTCGCCACCGGCCCGGTGCAATTAGGCCTGGCCCGCGACTACTCCGCACCACGGCCGGCCCCGACGGAAACCGCCGCAGACCCTGAGGTGGACGACGTCAGCCCCTCGCTGCCCGCGCCGCCGGGAGCAGCGCCCTTCGAAGGAGACGCCACGAACCGCCGCACCGCACTCAAACTCATCACCCTGACCGCCACGGCCGCACTCGAGGTGGGACCGCCCTCGGTGAGCGAGGCCTTCGCCTTCACTCAGGAGCTGGAGCGCACCGATCTCGGGCCGGGAACCCTGGATCAGTTGCAGGAGCAGATCGAGGCGTTCGCCGCCGACTATGCCGCCTCCCCCCCTGCGGCGGCCTGGCCCCAGGTCATGGCGCTCCGCGCATACGCGGCCCGGCTCCTGGCAGGACGGCACACGCTGGGCCAGGGCCAGGATCTCGCACACGCGGCAGGGATGCTGTCCGTGGTGCTGGCCTGGCTCGCCCAAGATCTGGGTCAACCCCGCGCCGCTCTGGCCTACTGTGCCGACGCCCGGGCTCACGGAACCGCAGCAGCCGTCGGCGATGTGTGTGCGTGGGCTGACGATGCCGCCGCCACCACCTGCCTGTACGCCGACCAGCCACACCGGGCAGCACAGTACGCCGGCCGCGGTCTGAGCACCGCTACCTCCACTTCGGCCCGTGTCCGGCTGGCCGCACAGACCGCCCGCGCCCAAGCCCGTAGCGGCAACACTGACGCTTTCACATCCGCACGGTCCCTGGCGCATGAAGCCGCTGCTGGATTGCCCCAGCACGCCAGCGGCCTGTTCTCCGCCGACCAGGTGCGGCTTCTGGGCTTCGACGCCACCAGCTACCTCGCCCTTGGAAAACCCCGCCCGGCACGCGCGGCCGCAGAAGATGCCGTCGCTCAGTACGACACCGCGGTGTACCGCTCCCCTACCCGCGCCGCCATCGCCCATCTCGACCTCGCCGACGCCCACGCCGCTCTCGGCAGCCTCGATGCTGCCCTCGCACACGGCACCATCGCCCTACGCAGCGACCGCCCTGCCGACGCCATCCATACCCGAGCCCAGCATCTCGCCAACGTCCTGACCATCAAAGATCCACGCAGCCCTGCAGTTCAGGCCTTCGTCCAGCAGTTGGCGTGCTGAGCTCCGACTGGATCACGGTGCAACTCGTTGCCATTCGACATGCGTTTTCGCCCGTTGCGGTTGCCTAGGGGCAACCGCTGGGTTCGAGACCGTCTCCTCCGGCGGGACGGCAGACGACTTCACCGCTGTGTTCATCCCATCCGGCGGGCTGCGAGCTGAGGCCCTCTCCCCTTCCCTTGCTTCGCTAGGCAAGATCGCTTCATACGCCTGCATGCAGCGGGGTGAAGGGGGGAGACAGCGGTGGCAGACGACAACGGTTTCAGGATGACTGAGGCAGAGGACGACAACGGCTTCCCCGTCACTGTGGACATGATTGACCAGGATCCCAGGCCCTTCGTCAAGCCT
Organism: Streptomyces sp. RKAG293; assembly: GCF_023701745.1. Lineage (NCBI taxonomy): Bacteria > Bacillati > Actinomycetota > Actinomycetes > Kitasatosporales > Streptomycetaceae > Streptomyces > Streptomyces sp. RKAG293. The sequence continues at coordinate 30,881 of NZ_JAJOZB010000002.1, forward strand.
CTCAAGTGCCGTCATTGTCCGCGCCCAGTCAGCGCGGTTCGGAGCCATTCGAAAGCGCGACCAGGCGGTGGCCCAGCTTCGTGGGTCCATGCCCACCTGCGGCTCAACGGCTATCCCGACCACGGACCGCAGTGCCCGCTCAATCCTCTGTGGGCCATCGAGCAAATCGCCCGCGGCTCCGAGGGACTGGCCATCGCCGATCCGGACGGAAGCCTGCGCCTGGTCCTGCCCGACGACTCCGGCCCGGGCCAGGTGCCCCCCACCGACGTCGACCCCGCCGAACCGCCTACCGATGTGTTGGATGATCTCACCGCGCTGCGTATCACCACGATCCGTCCGGTGCTACCGCCTGCTCTGAACAGCGCCGTGAGGATCGTGCAGTTCCTGCAGCTGAACGCCTTTGCTGCGCCCGCACTGCGGCTCTTCAACGTCGACTACCGCGGCACCCGGATCGCCTGGCGCCGGTTCTGTTACGGGCCGCCGGCTTACACCAAACTCCTCCAGCGCGTCGTCAACAGTGGCAGCGCCCTCCCGCATCCCGTCGCGGTCTACGGCACGGTGATCCGGGCAGGTGTCGCCAAGCGCACCGGTAAGGCGTACGCCGTACTCGCCAGCCAGACGCCGGGCGCCAACGGCCAGCCGCCGTTCGATGTCCTTCTCTACAGCCTCCACCCCAGCCTCCTCGCCCCGCTCAAGCCCGGGATGCATGTCCTGGCCATCGGCGAGCGCTGGAAGTACCGAACTGACCGGCCCGAAGTGCAGTTCTGGGCAACGGCACACTGGCAGCTCGCCTACTGGGCCACCGACCAGGCCACCGGGCTGCCGGCCGAGCCTGCCTGTCCTCCCCCACTGACCGCCTCAGCACGACCGCGTGCGCCGCAGCCCCGTCGGCCCACACCACGCGCAGCCCGCCCGACCACTTCCTCGACCCCACCAACACCAGCACCGCAACCCGAAGGGTCGCTGGCGGAGACCGCTGTGCCGACTCCGACCGTGCCCGCGCCAGCACCGGAAACTGCTGGCACCGCAGACACCCCGCCTGACGTTCCCGCACCTGAACCCGCCGTAGCGCCAGATCCTCCGGTGTCGCCCTCAACGCCCAAGCCAGCGGGGCCACCCCCGAAGCCGACTGATCCCCCCATTCCCCCGCCCCCGTTGTACCCGCCCCACGTTCGGAGTGACCAGCCGGGCTCCCCAGGAGTGCGGGACTGGCTTCGCCGCTTCAGGAAGGACTCGTGATCATGACCGACGGCGTCCTGAAATTCGGCGCCCGCTCGTGGTGTTCCTCTCCAGCCTGATTGCCGGGATCTCCGGCGCCGTGCGTGCACGGTCTGGCGTGGGTCCCTGGCTGTTCCCCCGCGACGCCGCGATGGTCTGCGTGGGCTCGGCATGCGTGCTGATCAGCTGCTAGTGGCTGGACGGAAGCCTCCGCCGTGCAAGGTCTCGCTGGCTGGGTCGGTGACGGGCAGACCCCTTGGCATACCGAGCCGCAGCACCGGCCCCCTGCTTATCCGACCGCGCACGGTCCCGAGAAGGATTTGTCGGCCCCCGTTGTCACATCCCCCCGGAGCTGAGTACTTGCCGTAGTTGTAGGGCCGGAATCCGTCCGGCCGCTCGCTCTGGAGATCCCTATGCGCCGTTTCCGTCGCGCCGCCGCCGCGGTTCCCCGTCCCGGATGTGAGGCGCCAGCCTCTGGCCTGGGCCTGTCCACCCCGCTGCTCGCCGAGCTGGAAGCCCTCTGCGATCACGCCCGCAACCTCTCTTGGCTTGCTACTCGTGAACACCGGCCTGAGGAGTACCAGCGCCTCGCGAGCATCGTGGTGGCGCGTCTCCTAGACGGCTGGGCCGAGCAGTCTGATGGGCACGGCACCTTCCGAGACCTGCTCACGACGCTCATCACGGACCCGGCCGTCGGCGCGACGGGCACGACGTCTGCCGAGCACCTCATAGCGAGCGCAGGAACCGCATGCGAGAAGGGATGACCCGGTCGACCGCGAGGAGCTGATCATGCATTGGTGGGGAGGGCGCGCCGACCTGCCTGCGCCCATCGTCACCGACAGGCCAAATCTGCAGTTGGGCTGGGGAGAGCGAACCAACTCGCTGCAGAACGAACTGACAGGATTCCAAATTGACGACCGTTCAAGCGCTATGCCGTCGTCTGGGAGACGAGACCAGGCGCCTCAACGACGCCTACCACCTGCTTGCTACCCAAGGCGAGGACCCTGTGGCGCGCAAGCGTGCAGCGGTGCATCTTGTGAGGGCCGCCGATTCGATCTTGGCGACTGCCGAGGCCCTAGCAGCAGATCCGGACCCAGCCGAGGCCGATGCGGAGCGTAGGCCTCGGTCTCGATCGTTCCGCGCTACGCCGGTTCCGCCCCCAATCGAAGTCGTGCTGGGGCGGCAACGGCCTCGTAGTCGCACGGAACCGACAGGTCCCGAAGTCACGGTGCATGGAGTACGGAACGGAACCCGGACCGTCACCGTTGATGCTGTTCCGGTGGGGTACGCCCTCTGCCTGGATGATGTCTTCGCTTTGATGCGGCGCGCGGGCGTGGGGCACGACGAGATTGAGTGGCTCGGCGGTGGTCCAGGTGTCTGGCCTCCGCTGTAGAGCCGCTTCGTATAGCGGTCGGTCGGTCGCCGTTCCGGTGATGATCGCTGATGGACTGGCGGGCGACATATCGACCTTCGGGTCTGCCGTAAGGAATTGTGACGTTTCTGGGCCCGTCTTGTGCCTTGAACTGTCGATACCGACTGGGTTGTTGACGGCTTTCTGCGTAACGTGTGGGCACAGAGTGATTAGGAGCGGTTACCTGATGCAGTTGGTGGCCGCGACGGTGCTGCCCTCTCGCGTAGTTTGCGCAGGTTGGCTGGCGTCGGTTCTTACGGTCGGGGAGGCGTAGTGGCACAGCCAGCACGTGCGGGACGAGGGATGTTCTGCCATCGGAGCCGAATCCGTGCGGCAACCGGGGTTCTCGTTGCAGGCACCTTGATGGCTGTGTCTGCGTGCAGCTCGGGGAATGGTTCAGACAAGAACTCCACGACTTCTCCGTCGACGTCGACGAGTACATCCACGAAGGCCGTGGATCCGACTGAGCGCGCAAAGACTGATGCGATTGGCGTCTATAACGCGTACTGGCAGCAGATGCAGCTCGCCTACACGAAGGCCAGCACCGATGGCACCGACATCAAGAAGTACGCGGTGAGCCCCGTGCTGAACGGTGTTGAGGACGAGATGAAGAGCCTCCGGAACGCGCACAGGATCGTGATCGGCCAGGCCGCGGTCGGGAATCCCACCGTGACCAGTATTCAGCTCAACCAGAAGGTGCCCAGCGCCTCTATCACCAGCTGCCTCGATGTCAGCCGCTGGGACATGGTCGACCAGGCCACGAAGAAGAAGGTCGCGCTGCCGCCCGAGCGCCGCACCAAGTACGTCACCTTGGCAACGCTCGAGCGGTGGCCGGACGGGTGGAAGGTCATCAAGGACGACCCACAGGACCGGCCATGCTGAGGCGCGGCGCTGCGATAGCCGTGATTGCTGTGGCTGCCACGGCGATGGCCGGGAGTGCCTCCGCATCAGGGCCGGGAACCGCCGGCGACTGCGGAAAGTACTTCTGCGTGGGTGTCCAGGTGCCCGGCCACCACCCGGGACCGAAGCCCGTGGGTTCCGGAGGATCGGGCAGCACTGGGCAGGAAGACGATGGCCTGGTGCACCCGGTGTGCACGTATAAGCCGACCAGTCCTCAGCCGCCGGCGGGCAGCGCGATGTGGGAGGGTCACGCGCCGGGCGATGGTCTGGTGTATGACGAGCGCTGCGTCATCAGTCCGACGAACATCGTCAACAGGACTGTCTGGGCAGCTCAGCCGCCAACGGCCCCGGCGGTCGATCCGGCTGTTCTGGCCCAGCAGGCTGTGGACAAGATGCTGCTGCGCGGAGCGGACATCGGCATTACCCCTAAGCCGGGTGGTAGGGGCGTAGTGGGCATGCCGGTCTATCTCTGGACGACGAGATCCGCTGAAACGTACGGGCCGAACACGGCGAGCGCGTCGGCTGGCGGTGTCACGGTCACCGCGACCGCGAAGGTCTCGAAGATCGTCTGGGCGATGGGTGACGGCCACACCGTGGTCTGTACGACGGCTGGCACTCCCTACCAGGCGGCCTACGGCAAAGCGCCGTCGCCGGACTGCGGCTACCGCTACACCCAGCCGTCGTCCACACAACCGGGCGGCACGTTCCCTGTGACAGCAACGTCTACCTGGACCATCGACTGGCAGGGAGCTGGCCAGACCGGTCAGCTCACCGAGGTCCGCAACAGCGCCGTGAACATCACCGTCGCTGAAGTCCAGGTCCTCAACTAAACGCACTGCGCACCCCGAGAGGCCGAACACCGCATGGAACCCCCCGTCACCGCGCCGTCGGTGCCGCGCCCGCAGAGCCCGGGCCGTCCCGAAATCCCCATCACTACCGCGGCTCCGGTCAAGCGGGAGCGCCGGTGGGCTGTCGTCGCTTTGTGCATCGTCCTGGCTGCCCTGGCCGGGCTCGGTGCCGCCGCGGCCGTCACCTCCGCGAGTAACCGCGTCAAGGTGCTGGCCATCGCCCGCGATGTCCCCGCCGGCCAGACCCTTGCCGATGCCGATCTGGCCGTGGCAGAGGTATCCGCCGATGGTGCGCTGACCCCGGTACGGGCGACAGACCGCAACAGCGTCGTCGGCAAGCGGACCGCCGTCGACCTCCGCAAGGGCGGCCTGCTGACCAGCTCCCAGCTCGGTGCCGGCACCGGCCTGGGTGACGACAAGCAGCAGGTCGGCGTGCAGGTCAAGCGCGGCCAGAGTCCCTCGGGAACGCTCGCAGCCGGAGACAAGGTCCTCGCCGTGACCACACCCGCCCAGGGTGACCAGTCCAACGGCAAGAACGACAGCCCGCCCTCAACCATCACCGCCGTGGTCGTGTCGGTCTCCCGCCCCGACGCGTCCGGCACAGTCGTCGTCAACCTGGCAGTAGCTACCAGCGATGGGCCGCTGCTGGCGACCCGTGCCGTGATGGGTCGCATCGCGCTGGTCCGTGAACCGCGGAGCAACTGATGCCGGTTACCGCGCTGGTCTCCGCCAAGTCGGGCGGCGTCACCACGACCGCCCTCGCGCTGGCTCTGGCCTCCACGCGCCCCTCGCTGCTCGCCGAGTGTGATCCGGCGGGCGGCACAATTCGGGCTGGCTTCCTCCAAGGCCAGGTCGGCGCCGGCTTCGGGCTGTACCACCTGGCCGCCGCTGAGCGAACGGGCCCTGAGGCGATGGCCAACGCGTTTGCCTCGCACTTGTGGTCGATGGATGAGGCCGGTCACCGTCGGCTGCTGCCCGGTCTGACCGACCCGGCGCAGGCTGCTGCGCTGAGCCGGACCTGGCCTGCCCTGTCGGATGTCCTGCATGTCATGGCCGCTGAGGCCGGGTACCACGTCTTCATCGACGCCGGCCGGCTGGCGTTGGAGTCAGGGCATCTGCACCCCACCTTGACGCCGGCGCCCTTGCTGCACCGGGCCGACCTGGTGCTGCTGGTGGTCCGGGGCACTGATCAGTCCCTGACGCTGGCCCGCCATGTGATCGAACCGCTCCGCGCGGAACTCGAGGAGCACGGCACCGGAGCCGATGCGCTCGGGCTGCTACTGATCGAGGAAGCCGCCTACCGGGCCCATCAGGTCGCTGAAGCCCTCAAGACACCGGTGCTGGCCGCTCTGCCGTGGGACCCGGACACGGCCGGTTACCTCACCAACGGCGGTCGCCCGCCGCGCGGCCACGCCCGCAGTCCTTTCCTGCGGCACGCCCGCACCGCCACCGAGCAACTGGAAGCCGCCGCGAGCCGGCGCCGCATCCATCAGCAGCTGCCGAACTGGCAGGGCAACCCGCAACTAGCCGGGGCCCTGCAGCGCTTGACCCAGACGAAGGGGCTTGGACGTGGCTGACACCCACCAGCGGGCCAGCGTCAACGGTCACCCCGCACCCTTGGGCCGCGACGAGCTCGCCAACCTGCTCACCACTCACATCGGGCAAGGCCGCCCCTCCGGCCCGGCTCAACCCCACCCGCTCCCCGAGCAGCCCGCACCACCGGCAGCACCCGGGCCGGCCGTGGTGCCGCGTCTGGCTGATCTGCCGGGCGGGCTTCCGGTCGGCTGGGACGTCATCGAGGACCTGCAGATCAAGGTCTCCCAACAGCTCAGCACCCGCGACCCCGACCGGACCTTGACCGAGGACGACCGACGCGCCCTGGCCCGGTCCCTGGCCACTTCCACCGTCGCCGAGTGGGGGGCTCTGTACGCCCAGGGCAACGCGCCGCTGACCGCCGAGCAGGAAGCAATCATCGGGACCGCTGTCTTCGACGCGATGTACCGCGGCGGCCGGCTGCAGTCGCTCCTGGACCAGGAGGGTGTCGAGGACCTGATGGTCGATGGCACCCGGGCCTTCGTCGAATACTTCGACAAGCCGCGGCGCACCATCGAGCGCGTCGCCGACACACACGATGAGCTCATTGCGTGGGTCAACCGGATGGCGGGGCTGTCCGGGCACGGCGAGCGGGCGCTGACGCAGGCCTCCCCGATGGTGGGCTTCCGGATGCCCGACGGATCGCGCGTGACCGCGTCGATGCTGACCAGCCGCCCTTCGGTGGTGATCCGCAAGCACCGCATCCGTCAGCACGGCATGGCCGAACTCGTCCGCTGGGGCTCGATCAACCCGCTACTGGAGCGGTTTCTCATCGCCTGCGTTCATGCCCGGATGAACATCCTGGTCGTGGGAGATATGGGCGCCGGCAAGACGTCCCTGCTGCGCGCGCTGGGCCGGGAGATCCCGGAGGCCGAGCGCCTGGTCACCTTGGAATCGGACCGCGAGCTGTACCTGGACGAGCCCGGCCTGAAGCCCGGCCCGGTGACCTTCGCCTTCGAGGCCCGGTCCTCCAATGGCGAACGCACAGGCGACAACCGGCTCGCCGGCGAGGTCACCTTGTCGGACATGTTCGCCACGGCGCTGCGCTACAACGCCACCCGCGTCATCGTCGGTGAGGTCCGCAGCACGGAGATCGTGCCGATGCTGCAGTCGATGTCTGCCGGTGGCTCCGGGTCGATGTGCACCATGCACGTGCGGCGCCCGCACGCCATCATCAGCCGCCTGGTGCAGCTGTGCACCGAGGCCGGCATGGTCAGCGAGGCCGCCCACCACCTCATCGCCTCGTCCATCGACGTGGTCATCTACCTCACCTACCTCGATGAGACCGGCCAGGGCGGGCGCAAGCACCGGTTCGTCTCGCACATCTACGAGGTCCAGGACGTCGTCGGCGAAGGCGGCCGCCCCACCACCAGCGAGCTGTTCGCCCCGATCGGCACAGAACGCCGGGCCCTGTACCGGAACATGCCGTCATTCATCGACGACCTGGAACGCACCGGTCAGTTCCACCGCACGTGGCTGACCGACAATCCCCACGGCGCGTGGGGACCCGCCCTGCAGACAGTGAGCCCCCGATGACCGCCCCCGACCTGGACGCGGTCTTCCAAGGCCTGCCCCTCAACAGCGACCTTGAGCGGGCGGGCCTCGGCCGCTGCTGGCGCCAGGGCTCCGCGCGCACCTGGAGGTCGTGGTGACTACCTCGCAACTCGCTCTGGTCGCCGCCAGTTGCTCGGTCCTGGCGATCCTGGCCGTCATCCTGCTCGTCCGGGAACTACGCGGCCGAACCCCGGATCCGACCAAACCGGCGTCCCGCACCACGGGCCGGATCCGACGCGCGAAGGCGGAACTGCCCGAGGCCTGGCGTGCCCGCTGGCGCCTGCTGGTCACCACGGCCGGCATCGTCACCGTGAGCGTGTGGGCCTGGACCGGGTGGCCCGTCCATGGCCTGCTCGCCGGCGCCGCCGTCCTCGGCCTGCCGTTCGTCCTCAACCCGGGCACGGGTGCGAAGCTGCGCATCGAGCGCCTCGAGGCGCTCGGGCAGTGGCTCAATCACCTGGCCGGTGTGCACACCGCGGGCATCAGCCTGACCCAGACCATCCGCGCCTCGGCGAAGAACCCGCCCGCGCCCATCGCGCTGAACGTGCGGTTGCTGGCCGAGCGGCTGCGCAGCGGCGTCGACGCCCAGCGCGCCTTCGCGCAGTTCGCCGATGAGCTCGCCGACGGTGTCTCCGACCATGTGGTGCTGCTCTTCCAGTCCCACGCCGTCTACAAGGGCCCGGGCCTGTCGGATGCTTTGGAGGCGCTGGCCGTCACCATTCACCAGCAGGCCGCTGACGCCCGCGATGTGGAAGCGGACCGTGCGAAGGTCCGCAAGAGCTCCCGCATGGTCTCCGTCGTGATCTGCGTGGTCGTGATCGGCTGCATGCTCAACGGCGCCTGGTCCGCCTGGTACCAGTCGCCGGCCGGGCAGATCGTGCTGGCCTTCCTCGGCGGGATGTTCGCCTGGACGCTGTCGTGGCTGCGCCGCATCGCCCGGACCAAGCCCGACCCCCGGCTGCTGGATCCGCTGCTTGCTCACCTCACCACGCTCGGGGGGACGCGATGATCCCGGTTCACGCGGTACTGCCCGCGGCCGCGGCCGGCGCCCTCATCGGGCTGGCGGTGCGGGCCGCGATGCCCGCCCGCCCCGATCTGGCCAGCGCCCTGGACCGGCTGGACGCCAGCAAGGTCACGGTCGGACCGTCCTCCGCGGACACCGCCCGCACCGGCTCGCTGCCCGAACGCATTGGGGAGCGCCTGCTGCGGGAGTTCGGCGGCCGCCTCACGCTGCCGATGAAGGACCTGAATCTGCTGCGCAAGTCACCGGCCGAGCACCTGGGCAAGCGATTCCTGTTCGCCCTCTACGGGCTGCTGCTGCCGCAGCTGCTGCAGGCCCTGCTCGCGGCGACCGGCAGTCCCTTCCACTTCATCGCCTACGGGTTCGTGTCCCTCGGCTTCGGCGCGCTGTTCTGGGTGTGGCCCGGCAAGGAAGTCGCCCGGGACGCCGCGGCTGCGCGGCTGATCGTGCGGCACGCCGCCGCCTCCTACCTGGAGCGGGTCGCGCTGGCCCGCATCGCGAACTCGGGCGCGGCCCAGGCGCTGACGCAGACCGCGGAGGTCGGCGACGGCTGGATTTTCGTGCGGATGCGGCAGGTGTTCCACCAGGCCGATCTGTCCGGCGTCACCGTGTGGGACGCGCTCAAGCAGCTGGGCGAGGAACTCGATATCCCGGAACTGACCCGGCCCGCTGACACCCTGGCGCTGGCCGGCGACGGTGCCGCTGTCTACGCCACCTTGCAAGCCCAGGCACGGCAGCTGCGCATCGCGCTGTTGTCCGATGCCAAGGCCGAAGCCAACGCGGCCAGCGCGGTGATGATCCTGCCCGTCACCGCCGGCGTGATCCTCATGCTCACCTTCGTGATGATCCCGATCACGATCACCATCCTCGGCAGCTGAACCCTAAGGAGACGAACAGCTCATGGACATCCAGATCCTCACCGTGTGGATCCGCAGCCACTACGCGACGCTCAAGGCGGGCCGCGATGCCGGCCAGACCAGCACCGAGCTGGCGCTCATCGCCGGTGCGCTCCTGGTCGGCGCAGGCCTGCTGGTCGTGGCCATCCGCGGCAAGCTCCTGGAGAAGATCGGCATCATCAACGGCGGATGAGCGATGAGCACGGACCAGCACACGGAGAGGGAGAACAAGGTGAAAGCCCAGCGAAGCCGCTGGCGGGCCATGGCCGCGCGCCTGCGCGGCAGTCGGGGATTCGCCAGCGTCGAGTTCGCGGTCCTGGCCGTCGTGGTCCTGGCGCTGATCTTCACCGCCCTCCAGGTCGGCCTGTACTACCACGCACGCAAAGTCGCCCAGTCCGCCGCACGGCAGGGCGTCGAATCCGGCCGTGCTTTCGGTGCCACCCCAGACGACGGAGTGCGCCAGGCCGACGACTTCCTCGCCAAATTCGGCAACAGCGTGCGCGACGCCCAGGTCTCCTCCGCCGGCAGCACGCCGGAGCAGATCCGCATCACCGTGACCGGACACGTCGCGACCCTGGTGCCCGGGCTGGAACTGGACGTCACCCAGTTCGCCGACGGCCCGATCGAACGCTGGACCGCCCCATGACCCGCCCGCACCGCCTCCGAATCCGCAGCGAACACCGCGAACGGGGCAGCTACGCGCTGGAGACCGCGGTCCTGGCGCCCGTCGTCATCGGCCTTCTGGGGTTGATGGTCGCCTTCGGCCGGGTCGTCGACGCCGAGGGCGCCGTGGACTCCGCGGCCCACGCCGCCGCACGCGCCGCATCCTTGGAACGCGACGGCGAGCACGCGCAGTCCCAAGCCCAGACCGCGGCCGACCGAAGCTTGGAGGGCGACGGCATCACCTGCCAGACCTCCAGCGTGCTGGTGGACACCGGCGGCTTCTCCCTGGACGTCGGCACGGAAGCCACCGTCACGGTGACGATCTCCTGCACCGCCAACCTGGCCGACATCGGGCTGCCTGGCCTGCCGGGTTCCAAAACCCTCACCTCCAGCTGGACGAGTCCCATCGACACGTATAGGGGCCGGCAATGATCCGTGCGCTGCGCCGATGCGCCCACCAGTGCCGGCCTTCAGGAGACCGGGACCGGGGTTCGATGTCCTTGTTCTTCGCCGTGGCAGCACTGGCGATCTTCATGGTCATGGGGCTGCTCGTGGACGGAGGCGGCGCTCTGAACGCCGCCAACCGTGCCACCTCCCTCGCCCAGGAAGCCGCCCGCACCGCCGGCGAGCAACTCGACCCGGCCCAGGCCATCGAGGGCACCGCCATCACCATCGACCCGGACGCCGCCCGCACCGCCGCGCAGGACTACCTCGCCGCAGCAGGCGTACAAGGCGACGTGGAGATCACCGACGGCGGGCAAACCCTCCTCGTCAACGTCCACAGCACGTACCAAACGCTGTTCGCCTCCATGGTCGGCAAGTCCACGATCCATGTGACGGGTAGCGCGAAAGCCCATCTGCAGACCCAAGCTGGAGGCTGAGCCGCACCATGGCCCCCCACACCCCCGGACCGCTGCGCACCCTCGGCGTCCTGCTGCGCGCCCTTGCCGGCCTCGCCCTCCTGCTCGCCCTGATCGCAGGAGTTCCCTACGCGCTCCTGGCGATCGGGCACCAGCCCACCGAACTGTCCGGCGGCCTGGACCTGCTGCTGCGCCAGGACGACGGCACCTTGTTCCTGGTCGTCATCACCCTCCTGGGATGGGCCGCCTGGGCCGCTTTCACCCTCTCCGCGCTCGTGGAGATCGTGGCGGTACTGCAGCGCCGCTCCGCCCCCCGGATCCGCGGTCTGAGCGGTATGCAGTCTCTCGCCAGCTTCCTCATCGGCGGGATCGTGCTCCTCGCGCCGACCGCCGCATCCGCAGCGACCGCCACCCACGCCGCCGCCGTCACCGTGACGCAGAGCGTCGCCCACGGCCAGGGCAGCGCGAGCGCCTCCGCATCGTCCACGCCCTCAGCGGATGCCACGCACTGGCTCACGCACACCGTCACCTCACCCACCGAATCCCCATGGGACCTCGCCGAGCACTACCTCGGAGCCGGCCAGCGGTGGAAGGACATCGCCGCGCTGAACCCCGAGATCCACCAGCTCGCTGCCGGCGACGGCTACCTTCCGCAGGGCGCGGTCATCAAGCTGCCCGCTGATGCCCGCACCACCACACCGACCACCAGCCCCGATCCCGCTGCAGACGCGCTCACCACCACCCGGGCGGAAGGTTCGCAGGAACATCCGGCAATGCCCGCCAGTACCAGGCCGGCCACCACGCCAGCCACCGCCGGAAGCGGGCCGGAGGTTCCGACCATCTACACCGTCGTGCCCGACGACTCCCTGTCGGGCATCGCGCAGGAGCAACTTGGCGACGCCGACCAGTGGCCGAAGATCTACAACCTGAACGCCGGCCACCTTCAGCCCGGCGGTCACCATCTCACTGACCCCGACCTGATCTACCCCGGCGAGCACCTGACCCTGCCCGCACCGGCCGAGACCACCCCGCCCTCGGCCCCGGCCACACCCCATCCTCAGCAGAAGCCCTCCGGCCCCACCGAGCAACCCCCGACGCACGCGCCGACCGAGCACCCTGCTCCCGCGCCGTCCACGACCGCCCCGGACAGCCGCCCTTCCCGTGAGCAGGCGTCGCCGAGCACGCAGTCGCCCAGGCCGAGTACCACGCCGTCCGTTCCGGCCACCCGGGCGCCGGCCCCGAACAGTGTCCCCTCCCCCGCCGCCCCGGTGCCGGCGGGCACCACCACGGCGGAGAGCACGGCCACCGGCAGCCGGATGCCGGTCTACGCACTCGGCGGCGGGCTGCTGGCCGCAGCGCTGCTCACCCTGCTCGCCACCCGCCGCAAACTGCAGCAGCGCCGACGCCGCCCCGGCCGCCGCATCCCGCTACCCACCGGCAACGCTGCCGCCACCGAGAGCGCCCTGCGCGCCACCGAGAACCCCGACGGCGCCGAGTTCATCGACACAGCGCTGCGCACCGCCGCCGTACACCTGACCGCCGCAGGGCGGGAACTGCCCGAGCTGGCCGCCGTGGTCTACGCACCGGCTACGGGTCTGCTGCTGCACCTGGCCGCGGCCGCCCCACCAGTGCCGCCGTTCATGGTCACCGATGAGGACCGGAGCCGGTGGCACTGCCCGGCCAACACCACCGAGCTCCTTGAACCCGCGGACACCCGCACCGTCGATGCCCCCTATCCGGCCCTGGTCACCCTCGGCGGGGACGCCGCCGGCCAGACAGTGCTGGTCGACCTGGAGCGCTACGGAGCCGTGCAGATCACCGGCCCCGATCGGCTATCGGTCCTGCGGGCCCTGGCCGTGGAGTTGGCCACCTCGCCGTATGCCGACCACCTCGATATCGCTGCTCTGGGAAACAGTGCCTTCGCTGGGCTGCCCGCCCTGCTCCCCGAGTGGTTCGCCGCGCCCGTCGATGTCGCGTCCGCGCTACGGGCGGTAGCCGCTCACCACACCGATCAGCAACAGGCACTCGCCGCCGTGGGCGCCGACAGCCTGCGCCAGGCCCGGCTCGGCGAGGATGGCGCAGCGTCCTGGACCCCGTACCTGCTCCTCGCCGCCGACGACATCAGCGAGCACGGTGCGCACAAGCAACTCGCGGCCATCACCGACGCGCACCCCCGCACCGCCACCGTCATCATCACCACCAACGACCCGGGCTCCGGAGCCGCTTCTCTGCCCTCGGCGTGGACGATCGACGCCTCCCCCGCCACTGCGGTGCGGCTTCCCGACACCGAGATCGTCTGTACTCCTCAGGCCCTGTCTGATCAGGACTACGCCGATGTCCTCGAACTGCTCACGCTCTCCGATGAAGCCGCCCCCGACGTGCCGGCGCGCCCCGACCCTGTGCCCGCCGTTGCCCTGGAGTCCGTCCCGGCCGAAGTGCAGGAGCCCCCCGCTGTCGCGGTGCTGGCCCCGTACCACCATGATCCGCGCGTCCACGCGCGGATCACCGAGGACGACGCCGACCTCTCCACCGCCCCATCGTTGCCATCTCCCCCTGCGGGTCCGGACGTCAACGGCCTGGACGGCATCGGCCAAGACAGCGACCGCGGGCTCCTGGCCGGCCTCGCGGATTTCGGTAGTGAACTGGACGACGAGTCGGAGCAGTCTTTCCCGGGCACCAGGGCGACGACGCCCGCCGGCATTCCGATCACCGCCCCGCACTCAGAGGGCGAACCTGCCCCGGAGCCTGCGGCCAAGGAAGTCCTTCGTGGTCCGGTCATCCAGGTACTGGGGCCCGTGGATGTGGTCGACGCGCAGGGCACTTTGGAGACGAAGCACCGCCGCACCTTGACGGAGCTCGCCGCGTGGATGGTGCTGCATCCCGGCCTCGACCACCGCGCCCTGGACGAAGCGCTGTGGCCCGGCAGGGACGTCGACCGGAAATCCCGCAACCCGTGGATCAGCCGCCTGCGCGGCTGGCTCGGCGCGAGCGCCGACGGCACCAAGCACCTGCCTCTCATCGCCAACACCGCCGACGCCCGCTACCGGTTCTCCGACACCGTCAGCTGCGACTGGCACCAGTTCCAGAACCTGGTAGCCGCTGGAAAGCGCGCACCGCTGGCCGACGGCGACGCAATGCTGCGCACCGCGTTGGAACTCGTCCGCGGCCGACCGTTCGCCGCCGTCCCGCCACGTCGCTACCACTGGGCCGGGCATCTCGCCCAGGACATGATCGACGCGATCATCGACGCGGCCGCGACGCTGGCCGAGCGCCGGCTTCAGGCTGCCGATCCGCGGAGCGCGTTGTGGGCCGCGACCAAGGGGCTGGACGTCGCGATGGAATCCGAGCGGCTGCACCGGCTGGCGTTCCAAGCGCACCACGCCCTCGGGGACTACGACGGGTTGGAACGCGCAGCCACACAGCTCGAGAAACTGTGCGACGAGCTGCACTCCGACATGGAGGACGCGACCGCGGAGCTCCTACGGACCCTGCTCGCCCCCGCATAGGAAGATCTGGATGGCACGGCGCTGACCTGCGGTGCAATCGGCCGGTGCAAGCATGTGTGCAACCGGTCCCCCGCGTCCTGCAGCGCTGGCGCAGTCGACCTCCGCCGTCTCTGAGTCTGCTGCGCAGCCGCCGCTCCAGACGCGGGGCGGCTCACGACGCCGGGCGCACAGCCGGTGCTTCACCCGCGTTGGATACTGCGCAGCATCCGCGCGGGACGGTTGGAACGTCGACAGGTGCGGACGGAGATGACGCGGCCGGCGGTGGATTGCGCAGTGCGCAGTGCCGGGGTTCGTCGGGGGATTGCGCAATGCGCAGCGCCGCGATCCGGGGGCGTTGCGCAGTCGGTGCGGCTCCTGCACAGCGTTCCAACGGTTGCGCATTCCAACGCCGGCCCTGTTCCAACGGCGTGCATCCCGCATCGTTGGAACGGTTAGTCCGCCGGTTGGAACTCGCGACGGACGGCCCCCAGGTACTTGCGCGTGGTGCCCTCCGACAGGCCCACCTGTTGCGCGAGCCGGGGCGCCAGGGCGTTGTCGGACTCCGCCCGTTCAGCCGGGGTCATGCGCGCGAAGATCGCTCTCACCCCGGCCTTGCCCCTCAGGAGCAAGGCTTCCCTGTCCTCTGTCGTCGCGACGGCGGAGCGAGTGGCCGTGGCGGCAGACGTTCCCATCGCGCTGGCCTCGGTGGGCCGATCCGGTACCCGGGAGTGCACGGTGGACGCCCTCGGCGCGGTGTGCCGGGCGGGCGGCACCCCGGCGTACCGCGGTTGCGCACTGCGCAGTTCCTGCTCTTGGAACTGCGCAACGACAACTGCAGCGTCGTCTCGCGATTCGTTCCAACCGCCGTCGCGTTCCAACCCCTCGGTCGACGGCGCCGCGGCTGGCTCGCCGGGATGTCCGGGCATCTCCTGGGCAGGTGCTGCTTCGCTCGGCGTCGCCGCCTGCTGCGGTTCCCCGTTCTGTTGCGTCTCCCCCGCCGCTGCGGATTCCTCGGGTTCCAGGAGTTCCAGCGCTGTGGTCTGGCGCGGGCGCAGGACGGCGGGAGCATCGATGCCGGCCGCCGCGAAGCCAGCTGCTGCTGTCTCGGCCAGCGGTACTCCGAAGCGGGCAAGCCGCAACGGCATCATGGCCTCGATGGGGGCCTTTCGGCGCCAGGCCCGGCCGTAGCGGGCTTGGAGGCGTGCCTGGTAGACGAGGCGGTCCTGCTCCAGGCGGATGACCTGGTCGTAGGAGCGCAGTTCCCACAGCTTCATGCGGCGCCACAGCTTGAAGGTCGGGACCGGTGCGAGCAGCCACCGCATGATGCGCACCGATTCCATGTGCCGGTCGGCGGTGAGATCCGCGATCCTGCCCAGCGCATGCCGCCCCGCTTCCACGGACACCACGAACAGCACCGGAATGATGCTGTGCATCCCGACGCCGACCGGGTCGGGCCACGCTGCGGCGCCGTTGAACGCGATGGTAGCGGCGGTCAGCAGCCAGGCCGTCGGGCGGAGCAGCGGGAACGGGATGCGCATCCAGGTCAGCAGCAGATCCAGTGCCAGGAGCACGACGATGCCAGCGTCGACGCCGATCGGGAAGACGTTCGCGAACCAGCCGAAGCCCTTTTCGTCGGCGAGGTGGCGGACCGCAGCGTACGAGCCGGCGAAGCCGATGCCAGCGATGATGACTGCACCGGTCACCACCACCGAGATCAGAATTCGGTGCGCGCGTGTCAGCGTGATGGGCGTCGCCTTCCCCGCAGTCACGTGCTGCCACCCCTCCTGCATCAGTGTGTTACTCCTGAACGGTCTTCACCGTCTCACGATGGATTGCGCGCCGGGCCTGTTCGGGGCGCTCATGGCGCGGATCGTCAGCTAAAAGTGATCACCGGGGGAGCAGAAAGGAGGCGGGCCCGCCCGGGCCCGCCTCCTTGAGCCCGTGAGTCACCCAAATTTGGGTGACTGCGCTACCGGTCTCCGAGCGCATCCTGGGCCGCGTTGAGGATCGTCGTAGCCGCAGCAGCGATCCCCTTCAACACCTCCGGGGAAGCGCCCGCCAGCTTGCCCTCGATGCCGTGGCTCAACTCCGTGAGCGCCTCATTGATCGCCTGGGCCCACTCCTCGTCGACGATTTCAGCGTCCACAAGGTCGGGGTCGTCTGCACGGTCGGCGTCATCCACGTCACCCAAATTTGGGTGATCCGGGAGTCGCGAGCCCTCCGGCGCCGAGGAGTCACCCAAATTTGGGTGACTCGAGGGGTTGGGGTTATCGACGTCCTGGGGGCCGCCGTCGGCCGCTGCTTTCGTGGCCGGGGGACTGGCCTGGGCAGGAACTCCGGCGTCAAGGGCCTTTATGCGGGCGACGAACTCGGCGACGGGAAGCGGAGTGTCAGACGGTCGCCCCGCGATCGCCGTCTGCTCGATCATCGATGTCAGGAGAGTCGCCGTCACGCGCTGGCCGTTCTCCTGCGCCCAGGCGCGCAGCTTCACGTACCCCTGCGCAGTTCCATCAAGATCGAACTTCGGGACCAGGGGGAGCAGGGCCCGGACGTGCGAGGCCGGGACCATCCGGGGAGTCGCCCAAATTTGGGCGATCGCCCTCGCCAACGGGTACTCAAGGATCATGCGGTTGGCATCGGACTCGCTCAGTCCGATCTCCTCGCAGTACTCGGGCCAAGTCCTGCCGTTCTCACGGAACAGCTTCCGCTCCCGGAGTGCGTGGATGGCCATGCCGCGCATCCACTGCGCCTGATCGGCATTGGCAAGAGCACGCTCACACCGATCGAGTTCGTCGAGCTCCTCGGCGGACAGCTCCCCTGATGCATCGACCGCTTCGGTGGATGGCAACAGATCCGCGGTGAACGGCTGCGGCCGCCGCGCGGCAGGCACCTTTTCGGGGAGCACCGCCGGCGAACCGCCGCTGCTCCCGGAACCGGATTCCGTACCCGTGGGCGGTTCGGCGGGGGGTGCACCAGTTGCCGCTGCGGCTGCTTCGCGC
Source organism: Streptomyces sp. RKAG293 (assembly GCF_023701745.1). Classification (NCBI taxonomy): domain Bacteria; kingdom Bacillati; phylum Actinomycetota; class Actinomycetes; order Kitasatosporales; family Streptomycetaceae; genus Streptomyces; species Streptomyces sp. RKAG293. The sequence goes on from NZ_JAJOZB010000002.1 coordinate 48,329, forward strand.
TCAGCCTGGTCCTTCGCGTCGCGCCGCTTCTGCTGCTCTGCCCTCAGCCGCTGGGTGTGCGTCTGGCTCACTTCAGCAGACCCCTCTTCTCGAGCTCGGTGACCAGCTGGCCGAACGGGCCCTTGCTGGCGCCGGTAATGGGATAGCTGACGGACTGGCCGAACTGCTCGCTACGGGGGATCACCGTGGTGAGAACGTTCCAGCCTTCGTCTTCCATCATTCCGCGGTAGATGCCCGTGGAGCTGGCCCCGGTCACGCTGCGGTTGAGCAGCACCCACGTGGGGGGCGCCGTGCGGTCCGCTCGCAGGGCGGCACTCATCTTGATGACGTCGCTGATCTTCGTCTTGTCGGGCGGGTCCACGATCCGGTCGAAGTCCGCCTTCGTCGGAGCCATGTGCAGGATCACCAGGTCCGCCACGCGCAGGACGGAGTTGGTGATGTCGGGGTGGTTCTCGGTGTGACCGCAGTCGACGATCGCGATCTTTCCGTCCGGCACGGTGACTTCGGTGTGGAACTTGGCGGTGGCCGCCGGCTCGACGGGGAAGGTGAACTCGCCCGTCACGCTCCATGCGTGGAACTGCTGGCTATGGTCAGCGTCGAACCCAACTACGTCGTAGTCGTGCTCTGCCTCCTGCAAGGCATGCGCCAACCATCCGGAATTGGTCGTCTTGCCGCCGGTGCGGGGGACACGTTCGCGATGAGCATGGGTCGACCCTAACGGCCCGGACGAGATCACCACATCCACCCCATGCAGTCGGACCGCATCCGTGACCCCCACAGTGGCGCCCTAAGAGCCCAGATCACTCATTTAGCCCAATCAACACCCCATCGCCGAGGGCTAGATCGGCTGTGCGGCGCTCTGACGGCCTCGGAGGGGCTTCACCGTCGCGCCATACCGGCGGCCGCGAGATCGGCCGCGCACGGCGCCGTTCTAGGCGTCGCCTATTGCCTAGTTCGCGAAATATTTCCGATTCCGCCCACCTGGTCGTCTCGGAACGGGTCGCCTTGCTTCACGGCGCACAAGCCGTTGACCAACCGTGCCGAGCACCTCGCAGCACCGCTGACTCGTGTCCTGACGGCCGGGGGCCGCCGCTCTCCCCAATTGGGGAGTTTCGTCTCGTAGGCCACGACCGACGCGGGAAAGTCCCGAAACGCAAAGAAGGCCCGGCGCCGGTAATCAACCGGGGCCGGGCCTTCAGTCTGGGAGGGGTGGCATCCGGGACGGCCGAGCGCGAAGCCGGCAGCCGTCCCGGGCCGTCGTGGGTTCTCGGATCAGGGCTCGAGGGCGGGGGAGGCCGAAGGTTCTTGGACCACGAGATCGTCGATGTTCTGGCGGTGTGGGTCGTGGTACGCGTTGAAGGCGTCGAAGTCGAAGGGCACCGCCTCGGCTACCGATCCCGGTTGGTGCAACCGCTGGCGCAGGCGCGCGGCATCGTGGTCGGCGTGGTGGCATTGGGTGTAGGGGCCGATGCGGAGGAGTGGTCGGCCGGGGCAGGTGATGTGGACGGCGTAGTGGGCTGGGGGCAGCGGCTGTTCAGGCAGCGCCCGTCCGTACGCGGCGTGGCTCAGAATCCGGTAGGCCGGCTGCCAGACGCCGACGATGAGGTGACGGTCGCAGCGGAGCCAGCCGGTGCTGACGCTGCGGTCGTACGGGACGACATGGGGAGTGTCGGGGTGTTGCAGGCTCACGGCGATGGCATCGGGTCCGTGGTCGTCGCCAGGCCGGGGGTGTGCGCGCTCGACGAACGACCCTATACGTACGGCGATGTCATCGCCGCTTCCGGCGGTCCAGGGCTTCGGATTCTTGAGGACCTGGAGCAGGGCGCGGAACTCATCAATGACGGCCTGGTCCTCGGGGAGGGGTCGGTTCCGGGGGCGTTGCCGCAGCGGCGGAAGAGACGGCGTTTCATCGGGAGGCCTCCTGTGTGTGGGTGGGGTGGGCGGTGTCGGGCGTCTTGAGTACGCGCGGCAGGTGGGCGTGGAGGTGCTCGACTTCAACCTGTCGGCCGCGGCCCCGGAGTTCGCCGGCAAGGAGCTCAATGAGGCCGCATGCCCGGTGCCGCCCGCTTGCGAATCCGATGGCGATGCGGCGAGGGCTGGCGGGCAGATCGGCGGCATAGCGGATGGTCTCGAACGTCTCGGTCTCGGTCATGCACGCCTCTCGGTTGGGCGGGCTAGTTGGGGCACCGGGGCGGCCGGAGTCGTTGCTCGGCAGCCGCCCCGGGCCGTGCAGGGTGGTGGTGCGGGCGCTCAGGCAGTGGGGGCGGGGGCGGCGAGGTGGGTGCGCAAGTGCCGGGTGCGGGCGTCGGCGGCCAGGAGCTCGCGGTTGCGCCGCTGCTGCTCGGGGGTCAGCGGTCTGGCCTGCGGGTCCCGATGCCACAGCGGCGAGGCGGGTGGCTCGGGGTAGGCCAAGGCGTGGTCGACGTCGTGCTGTGGGGTGTTGCTCATGGGGGCCTCCGTCGGGAGGTGGGGGGGGAAGCTCAGGCGTGGTCGGTGTTCCGGCCGGCTTTGGGCGGGTCGGAGACGAACCGGGTTTCGCCGGGGTGCGCCGCGTTCCAGCTCTCCGCGCAGGTTTTGTGCACGGGCTCTCCGGCGTGGGATCGCAGCGGGGTGGTCTTCGGGCACAGCACGCACCGCGCGGGCCAGGCGAAGTGGCGCCCGTCGCGCCAGTCCAGGAGACGGACCGGCACGACGGGCGGTGCCGGTGTGGGAGGTCGGCGGGTGGTCACGGCCGCAGGTCGGGCAGCTGCTGGAGGACCTGCGCGATCAGGTCCTGGGTGGGCTTCCACGGCACGAGCTGCCCGCGCGCGGGCAGCGGCAGGGCCAGTGCCTGAACGTCCGTTAGTTCGAGGTGCCACATCCCGATCTGCGCCCAGGGGGTACAGGGCGGGCAGCCGGCCGGGTCCTGGTGGCAGTCGACCAGCCGGGCGACACCGATCACTGCACCGGTGGTCAGGTCGCGGCCGCGGATCGTGCGCGCGACCAGGGGTTGGCGCAGGGCGGGCCGGTCAATGGTCAACCCCGCGTGCAGGAGCAGCCAGCCGCGCCACGGCCAGGAACGGGGGCGGTTCTCGATCGTTTTGACCCCAGCCGTGATGCAGGCGGCGTGCGGCTGCTGGATGGTGATGCCGCGGATCCAATCGCTTTCCGGCGGGTGGGTGGCGGTGCTCATGCCGCTCGCCCCCACATGGCCGTGCCCGGTCGGCCTGCCCGACGCCCGTTGATGGTCGACGTCGTGCAGTGCGCGGTGGTGGCGAGGTGAGCGCGGCCGGTGTGCTTGCCGTCGTACAGGGCCGCGTCGGCCGCGCGCTGTAGCTGTCCCAGATCGCGGGTGCCGATGGTGTCCGGGGTCGCGGCGCCTACCGAGGCGGCGATGTCGATGGTGCGGCCGTCGTCCAGGGAGATCGGTGTGTGCAGCATCCGTACCAGCTGTTCCAGGCGGCCTTCGCGGGCGCCGCGCGGCAGGTCCAGCACGATCGCGAACTCATCCCCGCCGAGCCTGCCGACGGCGGCGCGCTGGCCCGCCCATGCGGTGAGCCGGGCCGCGATCGACACCAGGACGGCGTCGCCCGCCGCATGGCCCAGGCTGTCGTTGATGGCCTTGAACCGGTCGGCGTCGACCATGACCACGGCCGTGTCGTCGTGGCGGGCCAGGATGCGGCGGGCGCGGGCGGTGTACGCGTCGCGTCGCAGCGCCCCGGTGAGCGGGTCTTTCTTCGTGGCGGCGAGGCGCCGGTGCAGTGTCAGGGCGTGCACGGTCCAGCCGGCCAAGGGGAGCGCGGCTGTGGTCACTAACAGGGTGCGCTGTCCGGTCCGGGCCTGTACGCGCAGGGTGGGGGACATACTGGTTTCTCCGTCTCGTCTCGTACGGGGTGGTGAACCCGGGGCAGGCGACGGTTTCGACGCCTGAAGCGCCTGTCCCGGGGCGAATTCACAGCAGGTTGCTGGGGTTGACCCACTCCTTCGTGGTGGCCAGGTGCCACTCCAGGACCCAGTCGGGACGCAGGCCGTGCACAGCCCATCCGTCGCTGGAGTCGTCGGGGGCCGGACGGCTGGCGGACGCGTACTGCGCGGCTCGGTCGTAGGCGCTGTGCGCGCTGGCCAGGGCCTCGCCCGGTCCGGCGGCGCGGCCGGTGAAGACGTGAAGACCGCGCCGTCCTTGCTGCGTTGCGTGGTGTATCGGGACGTCGACCTCGTAGCGGGGGTGTGTCATGACGTCCATCTCCTTCCGTGGTGAGGGACCACCGCGACCGCCCCGGCCCCGGCTGTGCGGGGTCGGGGCGGCACGGAGCGTCCGTCAGGCCACGGCCGGCGGAGCGGGCAGCGCACGGCAGGTGCGGGCGTGGTCGGTTGCAGCGTCGCGGATCAGGAGAAAGTCCTGAGCGAGGCTGCCGCTGTGGTCACGGCAGCCGGTGCAACACCACCAGGCCGGGCCCGGGGCGTGCAGCTGGTTCTCCGGCCACGGGTCCGCCCCTGTGATCTCCACCTCGGCTTCACTGCCACCGCGCCCTTCCAGGCGCACCCACACGTGCATGGGCCCTCCGGTGAAGGGCGCGTCCAGGCGCAGCAGGATGTGCCCGGTGGCAGTGCGGCGGATCTGTCCGTCACGTTCGGCGGTGTGCAGCAGCTGGTGCAGGCGGGCCCGGCTGCCGAACGGCTCCGACCCGGGGATGCTCTGCAGGACGGTCCACAGCTCGGCGGGGGTGGTGCGGTCCCCAACAAGGCGCGCGTGGTCCAGCAGTCGAAGCAAGACCTCGTACGCGGCTTCGTGGTCGAATCGGCCGCTGAACTGGTCAACTCGTAGGCCGGCGAACAGGCCGTCGAGGGTGTCGGTGCTGGTGGTCACAGGGAACTCCTTCTCAGAACGGGAGGTGGATGGTGATCGGGATGCGCGGGTCACCGGTGCTGGTGTGGACGGTGCGGCGGTGCGCGGTGAGGCCGGCGCCCCCGCCTTGGATCGGCAGGTGGCAGTCGGGGCAGCTACGGACCCAGTCGTCACCGGTCGGGAGGTCGGCCGGGGTGAGCGGGTGCGGGTGGGGCCCGCCGGCGGCGCGGCTCACCGGCCTCCGCCTCCCGTCGGCTGCCGGTCAGCGAGGGCCAGGAGCTCTGCGGCGAGATCCGGCGCGGCCAGGATGGTGCGCAAAATCGAGGCGAAGCCGGACCGCTCGGTGGCGTTGAGCCGGTCCCACACGGCGTGGGCGTCACCGTGCGCGCCGACGGCCTTGAGGTAGTCGGCCTCGGTGGTGGCGGTGCGCTCGGTGCCGCAGCGCCCGCACCGGACACCGGCCTGGTCCCACCCGCATTCGGTGGTTGTGGTCGTCATCCGCTGATCGCCTCCATGGCCTGCGCTTCGAGGTCGGCGCGGCCCTCGGGGTCGTCCTCCTGGTCCTCGTCGTTGTTCGGGCCGTGGACGGTGCAGACGATGTCCTCGTCGTCGTCCAGGTCGCCGTTCAGCGCCCGGAAGAGGCAGGTGACGCTGTAGGCGGGCGCCCAGGCGTAGCCGGTGCATTCGTCGTCGTGCGGGCAGGGCACCAGCACGTCGAATCCGATGTCGCCCTCGCCGTCGACGTCGGTGCGCAGGGCGAGGGTGAGGTACTGCTGACCGAGGCGGATCTCCGCGACGCGGTCGCCGCCGGCGACGTTCGAGCCGGGCTTCCAGCGCCACAGCGGCAGGATCTCCTCGCCGAACACCCGGCGTACGAGGTTCAGGTCACCGAGGCCAGCGCCGCCGTCCAGTCCGAGGTCGGCCTGCCGGGTCTCGCTCAGGCGCTCCAGGTACGGCAGCAGCCGGTAGAGGCTGTCGGAGAAGACGATCTCCGGGAAGCCCTCCGCCTTGAGGGTCCGGTGGGAATTGACCATGTCCTGACGCTGCTGGATGACCACCTCCTCCGGCACCGTGCGGTTGGCGGGCCGCGGGCCCTGCCGCTCGATGCAGACGCTGCCGGGGGTGGCGACCATGACCGCGATGGGGAGCATGTCGTGCCGCTTGGCTGCGGCGATCAGCGGTTCCCGGGCGGACTCGGTGACGTTGGTCGCGTCGACGACGGTGAACAACCGCCGCCGCATCCTCGCCTCCAGGAGCAGGTGCAGGGCGGCGACGGCGTCGCCGGTCGCGTCCTGGTCGCCCGCGTCGTCGCTGACGACCTCCCGCAGCGCGTCCAGGGACAGGACCTGCGAGGCGGGCCAGGTGCGCGCGACCGTGGACTTCCCGGCTCCAGAGGGGCCGATGAGGACCACAAGGCTGTGCGCGGGAATCTGCGGGTAGATCAGCTCGGTCATGCGGATTCTCCTTGCGGGTGAAGGGTGCGGGCAGCCCAGATGAGGCGCTGCCCGGCGTTGTCGGTGAGGAGGGCGGCGGCTTCGTGCAGCGGGCAGGAGGCGTCGCCGTCGCGGTCGGGCTCGATCTGTTCGGCGCGGCGCGCGGCGACGGTGACCAGCTGCGCCAGAGCCGGGATGAGGCCGCCGGGCGGGTCGGTGTCCTCGATGAGCTCGCGCAGGATCGCGGCGAGCTCCTCCTGGTCGACGTCGGCGGCGCTGAGGTCGTCCTCGATCTGCTGGAGAGCCAGGGAGGCGATGCCGACCGCTGCGCGGACGCGTTCGATGCGGGTGCGGGTCACCGGCGGCCACCGGAGCGGGTGGTGAGCCAGGTGGTGACGGCAGCGGCACCGATGCCGATGGCGCGGTGCAGGGCCGCGTCCAGTTCCATCCACGCACTGCCCGGACCGGTGAGCTCCTTGGTGAGCACACCTTCGTCGTCGAGGCGGACCGCCTGGCAGTGCTCGATGTATCCGGTCTTCTTGGTCTTCTTCGCCAGCCACAGCAGAACGGCGCCGCGGTCGATCGCGGCGTGCGTTCCGGCGTTGATGGCCGCTCCGGCGAGCAGCGCGGTGGGCGTGACGCGGTAGCCGAACGCGCGGGTGATCGCGATGGTCGCCCCGAGCTGTACGGCGGTGTAGGACGCGACGTGGCAGGCCACCGCACGCCTGCCGAGGGAGCTTGCGGTCCGGGTCGGCTCGTTGTCGCGGTCCGGGTCGTCGGGGTCGACAGCGCATCCGTCGGAGTAGACGAGGTGGTCACCGTAGAGCCGCTTCCGCGAGGCCGTCTTGCTACCCTGGACCCAGTGGTCACAGGCCGGATGCAGCTCGCCGAAGAGGGCCAGTAGGGTGCCGAAGAGGGCCAGGCGCTCGGTGGTGTTGGGCGGTCGGTGCATGCTGGGTTTCTCCTGATCTCGATATGGGTGAAGGGAGCGGGGCGGCCGGCCTCCTTGCCGATGCTGCGGTCGACCCCGTGTGCGGCTCCGCCCCCGGCCTGCGCGGCCGGGGGCGGAGTCCGTTTCAGAACGGCGGTTCGTAGGCGGTCGCGGGCAGCGGCAAGAGCAGCCGGATGGTGACCACGGCGAGGGCGAGGGTCCGGGCGCGCGCCGGGCTCAACGCGGGATAGGGCAGAGGGTGAAGCGCAGTCCGCTGGATCCGGCGTCCGTCGCGGTGAGCAGGCTGGGCTCGTTCGCGGTGAGCCGTGCCATCGCTCCCTTGATCCAGGCGGTGGTGCGCTGGAGGTCGACGCGCTGCGCGTGGAAGTCGGCGATGTGCACCCGGACCTCGTGGCGGGAGCGCAGGTTCCACAGGTGGTTGCGGATCATCGCGTCGGCCGTGGCGTCGTCCGGCCGCGCCGGGATGCCGCGGGACATCGCCCGGCACGCGGCGGCATGCGCGTTGGCGGCCATGGCGGCGTCCGTCTCCGACATCGGGTTGTGGGCCACGTTCTTGGACGCGCGCCAGGCGCAGCCGAGGCAGGCAGCCGCGCAGGTGGCGGTGGCCCGGTCGGCGTCGGCGGCGTACACGAGGATGGTCGCGCCTTCCAGCGCCCGGTAGCGCTGGGAGACGATCGTGCCCTCCGGCGACCAGGTCTCAGGGGTGGGCGCGGTGCGGGTGAACAGTGCCGACATGGTGACTCTCCTTCGAGAGATTCATTGATCAGGCGGCGAGCCGGTGGAGGACCGGGGCCGTGGCAGCGAAGTAGCTGCTGGGGTCCACGGGGGTGCCGTCGAAGCACTCCAGGCAGCAGCCGAGTTTCTTGGAGAGGCAGAAATAGAAACGCCTCCCGCAGTCGCCGCAGGTCTGGCGAGCTGCCATCGCCGCGTCCAGAGCCCACTCCTGAGCGAGCGTCGGAACGCGCTTGGGCACGGCCAGATCGACGCGGAGCAGGAAGCCGCGGGTGGGGTGGATGCACGACCACTGCGGCCGGTATCCGCACCACTTGCAGCGCAGGATCGCGACCGGCCCGTCGTTGTCTCCGGGGCTGAGGCCCAGATCCCGCAGCTGACGCCTGGTGACCAGGCCGTCGGGGACAGTGCCGCGATCGAACTCGGGCAGGGTCGCGTCACTGCGCGGCACCCGCCTCACCTCGCGGCGGCGGCGCCTCGTTCGGCGGCGCGGCATCACCGGCGCCAGGTGCCGGGCAGCCGGTCGGGGCGGTGCGGGTAGCGGGGGCCGGGGCGCTGCGGGCGAGGCCGACCGATGCGGCGACGCGGGCGGGGGATGAGCACGGTGTGTCCTCCAACAGGGTTGACGGCGGGCAGTGCTGCGCCCCACCGGCACGAGGGCCGCGGTCGGGGCGTGTGGTGTGGTGGGTGGCCGGGCGGCCTGTACGGCTCTCGCCTGCGCGGGGCGGGCGAGAGCCAGGCAGGGCGACGGGTCAGCGCTTCTGGAGCGGGTGCACGTTGTCCGGGGTGTGGTCGACGGGCGGGGCGGGGAGGTGGATGTGCGGCTCGATCTGGTGGCCGGCGTTGTGGATGTGGGTGAAGAAGGTCGGGCGCAGGGTCAGGCCGCGCAGTGCGAACGCGGAGGTGGCGGTCCAGGCGAGGACGGCGAGCCCGGTGGCGATGGTGCGGCCGTCGGCGGGTGCTGAGCTGTAGACCATGGCGATGCTGGCTGCGCCCCAGGCCGTCCAGGTGAGGCGGGCGCCGCTGCTGCGGAAGAACCCGCCGACCAGGCCGAAGAGGCCGACGATCTGCCAGAGGGTGTAGACGGTGGAGGCGCTGATCTGCAGCGAGGCGCAGTGGGCCGCGATGTACGAGCGGATCGGTTGGTCGACCACGGCGAAGACGCCGGTGGAGGTGTCCTCGCTGACCTGGACGCGCGGGACGGCGGTCAGCAGGCGGCGCAAATCGTGGGCCAGGACGTCGGTGGCGGCGTCCAGCAGCAGGATGACGAAGCAGATCCCGGCCAGCCCGAGCGCGGATTTCACCCAGGTCGCCATGCCGTGCCAGCCGAGGGTCGGGGCCTGGCGCAGGTCTTCCCAGCGGTCGTGCAGGAAGCCGCCGTCGTCCCACGCGTCGGCCCACGCCATGCGAAGGGCTGCCAGTCGCGGCTCTTTCGCTCCGGCCGCGGGTTGCGGCGGGAGCGACGGGACGTTGGGCGCCTGGTCGTGTTGGGCGGCCAGGTGTTCCTGGCGCTGGCCGGGGATGTTCGGGGTGCGGTCGTTGTGGTCAGCCACGGTCGGCTTCTCCTTCGAAGGCGGTGATGCTGCGGACGCAATGGGAATGGGCTCTGTTGCCGGGGCCAGGTGGTGCGACAGGCTCGGGCAAAACCAGGCAGCAGGGGGCGCAACATGGCAGTGGAGTTCGACTCGGTGATCGCCGACGGAGTGATCTATCCGGCGTTCACGGACGACAACGGGGTGTTATGGATCGACGACGAAGACGACTACGAGGTCGTCGTCGACCACGCGATCGTCGATGGCGTGATCTATGAGGCGGAGACCGATGAGTACGGCCGCCTGCTGATCTACCTGGACGACTGACCGCGGGCTGCTCCGGGCGGCCTGCCCCGTACTCGACTCCCGGCCGTGCGGGGCGGGGTTCGAGTACGGGGCAGGGTGCCGGGTCAGTTGTGGATGTCGTTACGGGTGCGGGCGAAGAACATGCCGCGCGTGGTGCTGTTGTTGTGAATCTCGGTCTTGTGGGTGACCGGGCCCTGGTAGATGTTCTTGGTGACGGCGGAGCGGGCGCGGTTGATCGCGCCGCCGATCGCGGTGGCGGCCATGGCCAGGCCCGCGAACGGCAGGGTGACCATCAGGACGCCGGTCAGCGTGACCGAGGCGAGGCCCTGCAGAACCAGCCAGGCGCCGCAGCCGATGCCGGTGACGCCGGCGCCGACGCCGATGGAGGCGACCGCGATCCCGGCCGCCCAGGCGGGCACGATCCGGTGGTCGTCCTGATGGACGGGCGGGGTGTCGCCGTAGGCCGGCACGGGGGAGTCGTCGCGGAACGACGTCGGGAAGTGGCGGACCGGCTGCTCGGGTCGGAACTCGGTCTCGATGATCCGCTTGGCTTCGGCGGCGGCCTCGGAGTCGGACAGCGGGCGGCCGGCGGTGGGATGGAAGTCCATCGTGCGTTCTCCGTTCGGGACGGGTGCGCCCTCCCTGCCGGGGTGGCGGGGAGGGCGCGAGGCGGGGGAGCGGGGCGGGGGAGCGGGGCGGGTTATCCGAAACTGCTGATCCATCCGGCGACGCTGCTGATCCCGTTGGTGATGGCGGGGGCGATGCCGGTGGAGGCGAGGGTGAAGCCGAACAGGACGGCGGCGAATGCGGGCCACAGCCGCAGGTAGCCGGTGCGCAGCAGGATCAACACGATGATTCCGGCGAAGACGACCAGGGAGACGGTCAGCGCCACGGCGGGGAACTCCTTCGGGAAGGCCGGCGTCCGAGCGGGGCGTGAGGCCCGGCCCGGTCGAAGAGGGAGGGGGCGGGGCTATTTCCTGAGGGTGGTCAGGATGTTGCGGACGCTGCCGAGCTGGACCGTGCGGTCGCCGTCGGCGTTGACCAGCTCCAGGATCTGGAGCGCGTCCAGCTGCTCGTCGTGCGCGTCCAGGACGACCTGGACGCGGTCGCGCAGCGTGCGGGCGCGGGGCTTGCTCGCCGCGGCTGGGACCGGGGAGGCGGCCCGGGTGCCGGCGGAGCCGCCGGAGCCCTTCTTCTTCTTTTTGCCGCCGCCGCCTTCTTCGTCGTCCTCGTCTTCCTCGGGCTCGGGGAACACGGCCCGGTACGCCTCCATGCCGTCCAGGCGCTGGCCGTAGGCGTCACCGATGAGGTCCCAGGCGTCCTGCTCGATCTCCGCCGGTGCGCCGGGGCCGTAGAGCTCCAGCACTTCGGGGTCCAGGCCCTCGGTGGGCAGGTCGGAGCCGATGTTCCAAAACCGCATCTTGCTGGACGGGTAGCGGCCGTTGACGTTGTACGCGGTGCCCTGTGTGCCGGGCAGGTCGTCGTCCTCGTGGTCTTCGTCGAACTGGCTGATGAGGTCGACTTCGCCCGCGTACTTCGGGATGGGTGCGAGGACCTGGCCGGTGGGCAGCAGGCCGTCGGTCACCAGTTGCTTCATCATCGAGCTGGTCCAGCGAAGGAGGACGACTTCGCCTTCCTTCAACATGGCCCGCAGGGTGTCGCTGCCGCCCATCTCCTCGAGGTGGCCGGCCTGTGCGAACAGGCCGATGCCGATGCCCAGCGAGCGGCCGGTGCGGCCGATGTCCTTGATGTAGAAGGTCGCTTCGTCGCGGTAGGGCGCGCCCTTCTCGAGTAGCCGGTTGGCCTCGTCCACGATCTGGTAGATCAGCGGGTCGGGGCGGCCGATGAGGAACTTGGAGCGGCCCATCCTGGAGTAGCGGTCCTGGCGGTCCATCATGGTCAGCCACGTGGTGCGCAGCTGCGCCATCGTGCCTTCCTGGGTGGTGACCCGCCAGGCGACGTTCCCGTCGGTGCCGTGCCCCTTCTGCCCGAACGCTTCCGGTGCGGACTGGCCGCCCTTGAGGTCGGCGTACAGCACCGCGATCCCGGAGCGCTTCATCGCCGCGAGGATGATCTGCCCGGCGGTGGACTTGCCCGCGCCGGTGGTGCCGAACAGCAGCAGGCGCTGCGCGGAGCCGGATTTGGGGTCGTACAGGCGCAGTAGGGAGGCTCGGCCGTTGTGGTAGCGGCCGATGTAGATGCGGCCCTTGGCGTCCATGAGCAGCATCTGCGGGTCGGCCAGGATGACCTGGGCGAGCGGGTCGTGGGGGTAGATGGTGACCAGCGCCTTGGATGTGCCGTTGGTTTCCACCGCGAGGCGGTTGACGTCCTTGATGCCGAGCGCGTCGGCGAGGCGCATCGGGTGGTAGCTGATGATGTCGCCGGCCGGTGCTTCCACGGTCAGCTCGAAGATCCTGCTCATGCGCGGAGTTCCTTGGGTTCCTCGTCGGGGATGTCGACGGTGCGGATCTTGGTGATGACCGTGCCGGGCATGCCCTTGGGGGCGATGAGCTTTTCCCAGGCGGTGTAGAGGTCCAGGGCCTGCTCGGGGGCCTGGCCGACGGTGAGCCGGCGGACCCCGGCGCCCTGGCGGGGCACGGGGGTAATGGCGATGTCGTCCTCGGGCCAGTTGATGGCGGCGGACAGCTCCAGCAGGTCGATCTTGGGGACCGGCTTGCCGGGGAGGGTGGAGCGGATGACGGCGCTCATCGAGTCGTCGCCGGTCCGCTCGATGTGCTCCAGCACGGTGTTCGGGGCGGCGCCGTCCTCGATGGCGACGTGGCTCGCCCAGAACGCGGCCATCGGGTGCTGGGGCCCGTCCTGGACGGTGTCGGCGGCCAATAGTTCCTGCGTCTGCTCGATGGCGTGGGGGGTCAGCGACTTCTCGCGGCCGGCCAGGACGCGGGCCATGCGGGCCGGGCGCACGTAGAGCACCACGGCCGTCCAGCCGGCGTCGGCGAGCAGCTGCCAGTACCAGTCGATGCCGGGCACGATCCGCTGGGCGGTGAGCAGCGCGGCCATGGACAGCGAGGGGGACAGGTACAGGCCCATCGCGGTGTTGCCGACCGGGTTGCGCGGCAGGGTCACCGACCACAGGGCGCCCCATCCGGCGCAGCCGAGGGCGGCCAGCATGCAGGGGCCGTAGAAGTCGTGGGTGAAGGTGCCGGTGGCGAGCGCGCCGGTGCCGGCCACGGTGGCGACGCGGCCGAATGCGTTGCGGGCCAGAGCGAAGCGGCCGCGCAGGGGTCCGAGGCGGATCATCGGGGGCTCTCCTTGTCAGGGCATGGGGAAGGGCGGCGAACCCGTCGTGGGGTTCGCCGCCCTTGGTGCGGGGTGGGTGGGTCAGCGGTTGCTGTAGAACTCGCGGTCGGCCATCTCGATGCCGTCGGGCATGTTGTTGGCGGCGTCCGCGACCGCGCCGTAGTCGGCGATGTGGCCGTCGGCGGTCTCGTGGAACAGCGAGGACATCTCCTCGCACTCCACCGCCATGGCCTCCGCCTCTTCCTTGCAGTCCCGCATCACGGTCGCCGCTTCGCGGTGCTCGTTGATGGTGGACTGGTCGACGGCCTTGGACGCGGCGAGATCGGCGAGGCGGTCGACGGAGCTCGCGCAGTCCTCCACGTACTTGAACGTGGAGCGGACCTGCTCGGACAGGCCCATCATGGTGGCGCTGGCGGCGGTCAGCTGCGCGACGACGATGCCGAAGCGGACCGCGCCAACGATGGCCGAGCCTGTCCTGGCGAGGGCTCCGCCGATCACGGGAAGGAGATCAGACACGTGGGTTTCTCCTATTCGACGTGGTAGTCGCGCTCAGCGGGTGCGGCGTGGCCGTGGTCGCGGGTGACGTCGGCGAGCGGCTTGTGGCGGCGCTCCGCGTTCTCGCCGGCGGTGCGGATGGCCTCGGATGCGGCGGGCAGCTTCTCCGCCAGGGCCTCCGCCTTCGCCTTCACGCTGACGGCCTTCTCCGCGAGGATCAGCACCCAGCCCTCCAGGACACCGGGGACCTTGAGGTCGACGATCTTCTGGTGGAGGGCCTCCAGCTTCGTCATCATCTTTTCGCAGCCCTCAGCTGCGGCGTTGGCCTCATCGACGCCCGCCATGATCTCTTCCGCCATGTCGGCGTCGGAGTCGATGACGTCGTAGATCGTCAGGTCGCTGTCCGCGTACTGGGTACTCGGTGCTCGCGTCGGGACGGGCACACTCACTCCGGTTCCTCCTGTCCTTGATGCGGGAATGACCCCGGCGGCAACGCCAGCCCGTCGGCGCGCATCACGCTGACGTGCCTCCCAGACGTGGCCGCCGGCCTGTTCGACGGTGGTCGTGGTGCCTTCGGCGTAGCCCCAGCCCGGGGGCGGGCCGAAGCCCCCGCCCGGTGCTGCGCCCGGCCCCGGCGTGGTGCCGGTGCTGGTGCTGGGCGGGTCGGGCTCGGAGCGTCCGGAGCGGCGGGAGCTCGCCCGCTCCCACCAGCCGCGGCGGGTGCTGGACTTGTCGGCCTTCGACTTCGGGCCCGTGCTGGTCGGCCCGGTCGACTTCGGCCCGGTCGTGCCCGTGCCGCCAGCAGGGCCGGCGGCCGGGCCCGACCCGGGGTGGCGCGGCCTCTTCGTGAGCCGGACCTTCTTGCGGAGGTTCACCTTCGGGGCCGTCCCGCCGGGGCCGGCCGGGCCGCCCGAGCTGGGCTTCGGCTTCTTCGTGAGGCTGACCTTCGGTGTCGCCGCCGTACCCCCCGCGCCGGGAGTTCCGGCCTTGGGCTTCTTGCTCTTCTTGCCTTTCCCCTTGGGGACCGTGGTCAGGACCGGAGGGTCCAGCCGCTTGCGGCGCTTCTTCAGCCGCCGCGCCGATTCCTTCGCGATGGCCGCCGCCAGTGTGACTCGGCCCTTGCCCTTGCGCTTCGGGCCGGGGCGGCCGCTGCCCGGCTTCCCTGCGCCTTTCTTGCCCTTGGCCTTGCGAACCGTGGTCAGGACGGGCGGGGACAGCCGCTTGCGGCGCTTCTTCAGCCGGCGCTCCGCTGCCGTCGCCACCGCTTCCGGCAGGGTGACCCGGCCCTTGCCGCCCGAACCCGTCCCCGACGTCTTGGACTTCGTGCCCGACGTCCCGGACTTCGTTCCGGTCGTGCCGGTCTTGGACCCGGGCCCGCGGCCCGACTTCGAGCCGGAGGACGGGGTGGTGCCGCCCGAGCCGGACTTGCCGGAGGTGCCGAGGGTGCCGGTGCCGCTCTTCGGCTTGGGGCCGTTACGGATCCGGTCGGCGGCCCGGTCGCGGACGGCTCCGGAGAGGCCGCCGGAGTTGTTCCTTGTGCCGGTTGTCGGGGTCCTTCCGCCCCCGATTCCGGGCTTTCCACCGCCCTTTGCCCCGGAAGACTCCAGGGGACTCCTGCGGCCTCCGCCGCTGCCTCCCTGCCCTCCGCTGCCCAACGTCGGCGTACGGCCACCAGAGCCGCCGCCAGGCGTCTTGTTGGGTGTCTTGCCTCCGCCCCCGCCCGGCGGCTTGGAGCCGCCGGAGGAACGGAAGGTATTCGGAATGTTGTTCTTTCCGGAATTCGTCCGGCCGCCCCCGCCGCCTGCTGTGCGGGTGCCGCGCCCGAATTCCGGGCCGGACTGCAAGCGGCCTTTCTGGCGGGCCGCTTCCACCTCGATAGAGGCTTTATCGGCCGCCGCCCGCTGCTGATCCGCAATGGCCCGGTGGTGTTCGTGCCGGGCTTTCAGATAAGCGGTTGCATTCCATGCACCGCGCATTGCGGCGACGGTAATACCGGCCATCATCACCACCGACATGGCGGCGATTCCCGGCCCGTCCGGACTGTCCGGGAGTCCGGGGTCCGCGTTCGCGGTGGTCGTTGTACTGCCGCCCCCGACGCTGGAATTCCCGGCCACCAGGAGGGAGGGCGGGGGCGCCAGGGCGGGCAGCGTGGGCAGGGAGGGGGCCGCGGCCCCGGGCGGCGGAGTGCTGCCCACCGGTCCCGGGATCGTCAGCCCGCCGGGGAAGCCGTAGACGGTCCCCCCAGCGTCGTCGTCGGCCATCGGCCGTCTCCTTCGATCAGTCACTCAGTGTGGCGAACCCGGGGGCCCCCACGCGCGCGTATAGGCGCGCATGATGGGCCCCCCGGATTCACGGAGTGAGGCGGTGATGATGAGCGGTGATGAGCGCGGAGCGTTACGGCGAAGGCCGCCGGCCCTGCTGCTCCGTGGTCCAGCGCTGGAGCAGCACGACCAGGTCGGCCCATGCCGTGTCGTCGGTGCCCGCCAGGAGGCGGGCCAGGTCCCACATCGCGGTCGCTCGCGCCTTGTTCGTGGTGGTCTCCGCCAGGCGCTTGTCCCAGCGGGCGACCTGGCCCTTGGAAAGCTGGGCAGCCACTGATCAGGCCCTCTTTTCCAGGAAGTCCAGGAAGGTGTGGTCACCGTCCGTGCCGGTTTTCTTCGCGACCGCCTTCCCGTCGCCGGTCGGCTCGGCCAGGGCGCTCGTGAGGCCGTTGAGCTGCCCGGCGGTGTTGACCGCGCGGGCGGTGCTCAGGCCCTTTTTCCTGGCCTTCTCCAGCTCCCGCTTTTCCGCGTTCGCCTCCCGCTTCTTCGGCAGCTCCACATACCGCTTCTGGAATTCCGCGTCCAGCTTTCCGGCGTGATTCACCGCGTCCCGCAGGTCGCTTTCGAGCTTCGCCAGCGGGCGCGACGCCAGATAAGCGCGGATGCGAGCCGCGAAGGGCTTGTCGCCCTCGATCTCGATGTTCTCCAGGTCGGCCCGGTACTCGTTGAGCAGCGCCTGGACCTGGTCGGCCATCTGCCGCAGCCGCTCGCGCTGCTGGGCGGCGTACAGGGCGGTGCCGCCGGGCTTCATCAGGTGGTCCGAGGTCCACCGGTTGTTGTTCTCGGGCATGGCTGAAGACCTCCAGGTCTCGGGGTGGGGAGGGGGAAGGGGTCCGTGTCCCCGAGGTCGTGTGTGCGGGGCCGGGATCGTGCTCGGTTCGGGCTGATCGGCCGCGCCCCGCTCGGGGCGGGGTGCGGGCGAGCGGCCTGCCGGCCGTGGCCGTCACCGGTCCGCGCTCACGCTCGGGAGCGTGGGCGCGGGCCGGGGGCGACCATGAGCGGCAGGGGTTCTGCCAGGGGGTGAGCGCATCGGCGCTCACCGGGTGAGCGTCACGCGCTCACCGGGCGCTCACCTACGCGCCCGGGGCGGGCTCTTCGACCTGAGCGCGCAGGCGCTGGGCGGTCGGGCGGGAGACCGGAGTGTCGGACAGGCCCGCGTCGGTGAGCGCGTCGCGGATCTCCGTCCACTCGGGGCGGCGCCCGAGCTCGGTGTAGAGCAGACGGATGCGAGCGTGGCGGCGCTCGGTCAGCGCGTCACTCTCCCTGCGCGTGAGCGCACCGTCCGCTCGGTGAGCGTCGTCATCCTCCGTGGCGCGCTCACCTTCGTGAGCGCCGGAGGTAAGCGCCGGGCGCTCGCGCTCGCCGCGCGTCACGCCCGAGGTGAGCGCGCTCATGTCCGGGTGAGCGCGGGCGCTCTCCTCCGCCCGCTCGACCGTGAGCGCGTCCTCGGGGATGAGCGTGTCGGCGAGCGCGGCGGGCACCTCCCCGAGCTTGAGCGCCATCCGATGCTCCAGCGGAGCCTTCCAGCGCCACAGCAGGCCGAACTCTTCCTTGAGCTGCGCTCGCAGGTACGTCTGCTCCTGGAGGCGGGTGAGCGCCTCGTCGTAGGAGTTGATCTCCCACAGGATCATCCGGCGGCGCAGGCGGGCGGTTGCGATCGGGGCGAGCAGCCAGCGACTGCGGCGCACCGACTCCATCCGCACCTTGCCGGTGACCGCGCCGATCCGCGTCGCATACACGTGGGAGGCGATCTCGGAGAAGACGACCCACAGCAGGGTGAGGGCGGCGTGCCCCAGACGCCCCGATGTGCTGGTGGAGGCGGCCCAGTTCAGGGCGACGGTCACCGCCGTCAGTGCCCGGGGTACCCAGCGGACCCAGCGCAGCTCCATGCCCATGCGGATCAGGACCAGGTTGGCGCCGGTGAAGGCCGGGATCGCGACGTCAATGCCGACGGGCAGCAGCCACGGCCAGTCCCAGCCCCATCCGGCTGCCTTGGTCTCCAGCGCGGTGTAGGAGGAGAGCAGGCCCAGGGTGGAGACGGTCGCGGCCGCGAGGATGATCGCGACCACACCGACCAGCTCCTGCCCGGACAGCGGCGGCACTCCGCCGGCGGGCCGGGCGTCGTTGCGGGCCTTGCGCCGGGTGGCGCGTGACTCGGCTCGGATCTCCCGGCGCCTGGCCCGCTGCACGGTGCGTTGCGTCGCCGCCTCAAGGACCCGGTCCGCTTCGGCTCGGGCCTGAGCGGCGGCGGCCTGGGCGGCCGTGGCCTGCGCCGCCGCCTCCCGAGCCATCTTCGCGTCGGCTTCGGCCTGCTCGCGCAGCCGGGCAACATCCCTGTCGGCGGCGGCCCGCAGCTCCTCAGCGGAGGCGCGGGCGTCGGCCAGAGCGCGGTCGGCGTCAACACGAAGACCAGCGGCCGCCTTCTCGGCTCCAGCCCGCACCTGCACGGCTTGGCCGTCCGCGCTCTCGCGCATCCGGTCGGCCTCGCCCCGAGCCCGCCCCAGCACCTGTTCGGCGTCGGTGGTGGCCCGGGTGCGGGTCTCAGCCGCGGTGCACTCCGCACCGGTCAACAGCTCGGTGCACGTGCTCTCCGCGTCGGAGAGGACCTTCGCGGCGGCCTGCGCGGCCTCGGTGCGGACCTGCTCCGCCTGCGCGGCCGCCGTGGTGGTGCTCTCCTGCGCCTGACGGCGCGCATCGGCGAGCAGCTGCTCCGCCGTCACCTTGGCGTCAGCGAGGACCTGGTCGGCATCACCGGCCGCCGTCGCCCTGACAGTGTCGGCCTGGCGGCGCGCGTCGGCGAGCAGCTGCTCCGCCGTCGCGTCGGCGGCGGCACGGACCTGGTCAGCGTCGGCGGCCGCCGTGGTGGCGGCCTGCGTGCGGACCTGATCGGCTTCCTTCATCGCGTCGGCGATGATCTGCGCCCGCTCAGCGTCGACCGCTTCGGTGAACGCGGCGACCTCCGCCCGAGCGCCTTCCATCAGCCCGTCGGCGAGCACTTGTCCGTCGGCGAGGATGCGGGCCGCCTCATCGACGGCCAGGTCCCGGAGGTCGGCGGCGCGATCGGCGGCGTCGGCCAGGACCGGATCGGCCTCCGGGAACACCAGCGGTGCGGCGGTCTCGGGGGCAACGGCCTGGGCGGGAATGGAGGTCGGCGTCGCCGGCGCCTTGGCGCGCCTGGCGTTACGGGGCTTCGTGTTCGCCGCAGGCTGGCGCCTGCGGCGGGTGGCGGGCTTGGTGGCCACGGGGTTCCTCTCTTCCGGGCGCCTCCGTGCAGAGGGCACCGTGGATCTACGGCGGTGGGTAGGGTCGTGACCAGGACCTCCGGGGCCCCGGCAGCTCTAATGCCGGGGACTCGGAGGGCCGTTGCGTTGAGGTGGTCAACGCCGGGTGGTGCTGGCCGGCGCGACCGGGCTGTCCGGCTCCCCTTCACCGCCCGATCCGACCCCCAGGCGGCGGCCGGTGCGAGCGGATCGGGCAGCCGTCAGGCCGTAGCGAGCTGTTCGGCCCCCAGCGGCCGGTGCGGGGCGATGATTTGCCCGTTGGGGAGCAGCTCCCCGGTGTCCTCAAAGAGCAGGACGGAATTGCACAACAGGCTCCAGCCTTGCTCGGGATACGTGGCTACGACCTGCGCTGCTTCGCGGTCCGTGCTGTCGGCAGTCGGACACGTCGGGCTGTGGGTGCAGAGCGAGTCCGGCAGCCGGGTGGTGCCGACAGCGGACGACGCGGTGTCGAATTGGGTGCTGCTGCGCATGAGCACTCCTATGAGGAAGAAAGTGGGCCCGAGACTGTTTCGGGCGGGAGGCGTGCGAAAGGCTGGCCGCCCGTGGTGCGGGCGGCCAGCCTGGTCGGACAGCGTGCTGCGGGGGAACGTTGGGTTTGCGTCCCGTGATGCGGTCAGCCTCGCTTCTGCTGAGCGAGGTAGGCGTCTTGGAGGCGCGCGAACGACTCGTACAAACGCTGGCCCTCGCCGCACCGTCCGTCCGGCGAGCACCTGGTGCAGGTCTCGCCGTGCAGGCGGGTGGCGGCAGCCGCCGCCATGTACCGGTCGTACAACCCCTTCGGCGGCGGAAGGGGGTCCATCAGCGGCCCGCTCATCGGCGGTTCGCTTCCGAGCGCCGGTTCTGCTCGGCGTTTTCCCTGGCGAGTTCGGCCCGCTCGGCATCGGTCAGCCGGGTGACGGCGTACCTCATCGCGCACCCCCGGCGGCTGCGCTTGCTGCGGCAGCAGCAGCGGCACGTGCGTCACGGTCGGCCTGCGCGGCGGCTCGGGCGGCGTCAGCTTGTGTGCTCATCGGGCACCGCCTGCGCGCGCTTCGTCCCGACGCGCCTGGTCCGCACGGGCCTGGCGCAGCGCCTCGTCGGCTTGGTTGGGGTGGTCGTCGGCGGCCAATGGGTCGAGGTTGCCTGTCATGATGGCGTTCACAGGTTTTCCTTTCAGGGTGTCCTGTGCCGACGGCGTCCGGGTCGCATCCCGGGCGCCGTCACCTGGCTGTCGTACGAGCAGCCACGGCCCCGGCCACACCCCATACGAGGGGTGGCCGGGGCCGTGGTCGTTCGTGCGGTCGATCAAGCGCTGATCCGCAGGGGTGCCAGCGGTAGGTCAGGGCCGCGCAGCTCGGAGATCGCGCCGGCCTTGATCGCCTTGCACGAGTTGTTGACTTCTTCGACGGCTGTGCCGGTCCGCTTAGCGAACTTCTTCGTCGGAGCGGCCGTGGCTTCGTGCTGCCGGGTCCACGCGGCTTCCTTCGCCTGACGTGCCCGGTCGGCGTACTGGCGGTCGAAGCGGGCCCGCTCCCTCGCGACCGCCGCTCGGATCTGGCGGCGGCGTGGTTCGTCCTGGAGGAGGCCGACGTACGTGGTGAGCAGGCGCCGGCCGGTCGGGCAGGTTTCCCGCGTGGTGCAGGCAGCACAGCGCTCACGGTGAATCTCATAGGCCTGGCGGGCCGAATCCGCGCTCTCCACCTGCGCGGTGAGGCAGTGGAGCGGCGCGACCGGGGCCGCAATGGGCTTGTAGAACTGCTGCGCAGCGCGCCGGTTCTCGGCGGGCATCGCCTCTCGATGCCGCCGGTCGACCTTGATGCGCTGTCCGCTGCCGTCGCACCGTGGGACGCGGTCCTGCGGTTTCCGCTGGGCATGACGGTTGCTGGGCTGATTGCTGCGCGGCTTCGCGCGGTGAGCTGCGATCATGCCGCGCCGCACGAAACGCCATGTGTCGCACTCGGTGCAGACGACGCTGCGGATCTCGTTGCCGTCGATGGTGACGCAGTGGGAACGGAGCGTGCTGAGCAGGAGCGGAGTACGACCGTTATGCCGCATCGAGATTCCCTTCACCAGCTAGTGGTCGGTTGCGTTCTCCGTACGCCACGGCCAAGCCATGGAGTGCGGGCAGCGCAACCGCTGCAAGTCCTGTGGGAATCCACCCGCAGCGACCTCGTGGTTCGTCAGCTGCAGGACTGCTGGACTCTTCGCAGGTGGGGCTATTCGGTACAGGTTCTCGGCCAGGGAAGCTCGGCTCCCTCCAGCCCGTCACCTCCGAAAGAGGCGGTGACTCCTGCTGTTGAGCGGATGCGGTGTTACCGAGGGGCCGTCTCCGGCGTCCCACCACCAGGCCCGCTTCTCAGCGGGCCTCGTAGAAGGCGCCGGCTCAGCTGCTGATTTGGGCGTACTGCGCGGCGCGAACCGCAGCGACTCTGAACTTGCCAGCGCCCGCTCCGCTATCAGTGGCAGGGACCTTATTGATCGTGGTCATGAGGCGAGACCTTCGATCGGTTCGGATGTGCGGCTGTTCTGCAGGTACTGCACGACCTGTGATTCAGGAACGCGGTAACCCCGGGGCCGGATCTTGCCGCGGCCCATGCGGTGGGCAGCGAGACGTCCGCTGCCGATGAGGTTGTAGACGGTCGACCTGGAGACGCGGAGCCGGGCAACGACTTCAGCAACAGTCAGGAATGGGTCCGGGCCTTCGGCCACGTTCTCGGTGACGAGCGGGGGATCGTGGCTCATGGAGGCTCCCGATTGGGTGTAGGCGAGGCGAAGTCACGAGGCATGGACTTGGACGTCCAAGTTCTC
This sequence comes from Streptomyces sp. RKAG293, assembly GCF_023701745.1. Lineage (NCBI taxonomy): Bacteria > Bacillati > Actinomycetota > Actinomycetes > Kitasatosporales > Streptomycetaceae > Streptomyces > Streptomyces sp. RKAG293. The sequence continues at coordinate 70,254 of NZ_JAJOZB010000002.1, forward strand.
CGTGTTCCAACAGTGCGCCAACTTCCACGTCTAAGTCAAGGACGCCAAGCTCGAATCGTGAAACGGCCGCAAAAAGGGCCCCCACCAAGCGGCGGAGGCCCTGCAAGCGACGAAGGTTCGGCTAGGCGTCGATCACGTAGTCCAAGATGTAGGCGCTCGCGTCGAGCACCATCTCGTTGACCTCCACGACGCGACCTTCGGCTGTGACTGCTACGCGGACGATGATGACCACCGGCGTACCGGGGCCCAGCTGCAGCCAGGCCTTCTCCTGCCGGTTCGGCATCCGGATCCGCAGTTCCTCCTTGAATCGAGCCGGGCCAAAACCCAGTTCTCCGAGTCGCGCGTAGATCCCGCCATCGCCGGTTTCGATCTCTGCGATGGCGGTCCCGTCGGCGATCTCGGCCGGCAGGTAGGAGTCAGATTTCAGGACCGGTTTGCCATCAATGAGGTAGCGGCGACTGCGGCGCACGACCGCCTCACCTCGGCGAATGCCAAGCGCTTCCGCTACTCGAACCGTTGCCTCGATGCGCTCGACCTTCGCATCGGCCACAGTGGGGGTCTTGTCCTGGACGTCAATCGCCCACATGGACACGCCAGCACCCCAAACCTCCTGCGACAGCCTCCGGTTCGCCGGGCGTCGGATCGGCTTGAACTCGCGGACCCTTGTGGCGGCCCCCTGGGTCGCCGTCGTGAGCCCTTCATCACGGAGCCGCCGGAGCGCTTTGGTCACGGTGTCGCGACCGGCTCCGAACTCGGTCATCACGTCGTTCTCACTCGGCACCTTGGCACCCGGGGGCAGCTCGCCGCTCTCAATGCGCTCGCGAAGAGCGTCGGCGATGGCCTCATAGCCAACGCCTGCTGCGCGCTTCCTTCCCGGCACGGCACCTCCTGGTCCGACGCTTCTACTGCAGGATGCCCATGTCGCGGGGGATCCAATACTTGACCTAGACGTTGAAGTGGGCAACTGTAAGTTCCAGCAGTCCCACAAGTCTGCAACCTAGCAATCATTACCGCTGGCCTGCGACAACGGGTCGCACGCCGAACGGACGAGTCTGCATGCCCGCAATCAACTGTACGCACCACATCCACGTCTAACACCTAGCTGGCACTGCAGACCAGCGCCTCTGACCGCAGAACGATCACCTCCGGAACCCCTGGGCTTGGCGCGCAGCTGTGAATGAAAGTTCTTGGAGTGACACGCGGTCAAGGCGCGTACAGAGGGATTGCTTTGATGTATCTTTCGTCGAATCTGTTGATGATCCGGGGAGGTCTGGTGTCCGAGCTGCTTGAGGCAGTAGACGCGCTGCTCAACCGTCCCGCTGACCTGCCTGCGCCGGCCGTGCGGGGACGGCTCCGCAGAGCGGATCGGCTCACGCAGGAGCAGGTAGCTAAGGCTCTAGGCGTAAAGCGCCTGGCCGTCGTGAGGTGGGAGGCCGGGAAGACCGAGCCTCGTCCCCCCTACCGGGAGGCCTACGCCCACCTACTCAAGGGCCTTGCCGCCAAATACCCTGCGGCGCTCGCCGAACCTGACCAGGCAGAAGCCAGTTAGAAGATCGTGATGACCGCACGAGCGCCATAAACGCGAAGCGGCCCCCGTCGCCACAACGGAGGCCGCTCCCTAGCGATCGACTCGACGAACTTCCAGGAACCCGAGTCGTGAGCAGTGAGGGTGACCTCGCCTGCCGGGTGATGCCCGTGGACCTTGCGGTCCGCGTGGTCACCTACCCCCAGGATAGGCACAGCTCACCGGATAGCCAGTACAGAGCCCCTTTTTGCATGGTTTGTCTGGTCACATTCGCTGCTCCCGGCTCCCCGATAGGGGAGATCCACCTCATGTACCACCAGCTCCACCACCGCCGCCCTCCGGCCGCGGATTCGATCCCGGCAAAAAAAGTTCCGCCGGGATGTCACATGGGCCGACAACCCGGCACTTCCCTGGGTATGAGCACTTTTCTGCCCAGCATCATCTTCAGCCAGCCCGGCCCCGGCGGTGCAGCGTCCCGTCCGGTGGGACGCCCGATCAGGATTTCTGCCCGCCTGTCCCGCTCGGCGGGACGTGGGTCCCTCTCCCCGGCATCGCTGTCCTGGCGGGTTCAGGATCGCCGGATGTCGTCACTGCACAGCGCCTGCGCTCGAGGCCTCCCAGCAGCCACATCGCGGCTACTGCGCGTCGCGGGGGTGACGCGATGAAGCGGGAGCCCGAGGTTCGCCGTGGCGGGGGCCTTCCGTTTGGACAGGTCGTGTCGCGTTGGGTATGCGACCCCCGCTACACAACGAACCTGCGGACCCTCTACACGATCTTGGTGACCTACGCGGACATCGGCGCCCGCGACACGGGGAAAGCCAAGCCGTACCGCCCGGAACTTGCCAAACAGCTCGGCTGCTCGGTCAAGACTCTCGACCGGACGATCTTGGAGGGGCAGTGCGCCGGCCTGTTCTGGGTCGAGTCGCGGCCGGTTCCTGGCCAGCCGAAGCTCAATGACGCGAACGTCTACCACCTGCGGGATGCGGAGTTCTGGCGTGGTGATTGGAAGGACCCGTTGAAGCCCGGTCAGACCTCTGCCCAAGCAGCGGACGAGGTGACCGAGGCCCGGGTGAAGGCCAAGAAGGAAGCCGGGATCCTGCCCAAGGGCGGGCGGCCGTCAAAGAAGAACGAGGGGGTGGCGTCACCCATGACGCTACCTTCCAAAGAGGGGGGTGGCGTCATGGGTGACGCCAGGGGTAGCGACACCCATGACGCCACGGTGGCGTCACCCATGACGCCCAATATCAAGAACCCTGTCGAGAACCCACTTCAAGAACCACACCGTCCGTCCGTCCCGTACGTACAAGAGGTAGCGCGCGAGACCCAGACGGAGGGAGGGACGGACGGAATCGGCGGCGGAATTGGAGCAGTGCACGAGACGGCGCCTGCAGCTGCGACCGAGGCGAAGGCTGCACTGGTGGCCAAGCCCCGGCCGCGCGCGGATGAGCCGCTGGAGCGCACGCCGGGTATTGAGCTGCTGTTGTCGATCGCGGCAACGAAGCCGGAGTTCTATCTGACCGGTGACGTGCTTCGGGACCAGGCGGTGTCGGTCACCTCGATGCTGGCGGTCGGCTTCCGGGCCGAGCACATCTGGCAGATCGTCGCTGGAGAGCCGCTGCCGCCCCGAGAAAAGATCAGGGCATCGGTGGGCGCCATCGTCAGCTGGCGGCTGAGCCAGGCGATGCGGGCAGGAGCTCCGCGCCTGGCCCCCAAGCTGCCCGCCCAGCCCTCGAGCCAGTGGGACCACGGCAACGCCGAGGAGACCTGGACACCGCCGCCGCTGTCCGAGCAGACCTTCACCGGATACGAGAACGCGCGGCTACGCGACTGCGAAGGCGACAACGGCTTGTGCAAGAAACTGGCGGTTGCCGGTGAGCCGATGTGCGCCGAGCACCTGGGCTGGGCCCTGTGCCCGCAGTGCCAGATCCGTCGCATGGAGCCCGGTCTCGCCGCCTGCGAAGGATGCGGCGCGTTCACCTCCGACGATGATGTTGCGGCGACGCTCCCGCGCCCAACTACCGCCGCTGAGCAAGAGACCTACTACGAATCCGGGCAGTTCGAACGTGACGCCCACGGTCATGTGCCCGTCTAAAGCGATCATGCGGCCCGCTGACCGGCGATCACTTCGCGCCGGGGCAAGATCTCGTCAGGGGCCCTGCTCGGCCGCCAGGCGGCCGAGCAGGGGCCCTGACGTCACAGGCGCCACATCGACAAGGGGAACGGCCTGGGCGGCCGACAGCAACGGCGTGACGCTGGCGCTCTTGGCGGTGGTCTCAGCAGCGGTTCTGCGTGGAATAGGTGGTCTACAGCCTCGCCCTCGCTTCAGCCCTGCTGCAGATGGCGTGCTCGAACCCAGACCCATTGCGAACGTACGTTTGATTAACGGTTGTAGGTCGTGGGGAGATTCCGGGTTCCAACGGTGGTTGTATGGGGCGGCGTTCTGCTCCTCACAAAGTTGCGCCGGCCGTGTCGGGCCTACAGGGGCAAGCGCAGTGACAGGAGACGATTCGTGAGTGACCGAAGTTCCATCGAGTGGACGGAAGCGACGTGGAACCCGACAACGGGATGCGACCGCGTCTCCTCGGGGTGTGACAACTGCTACGCGTTGACGCTCGCGAAGCGGCTGAAGGCGATGGGCGCGGACAAATATCAGAACGATGGTGATCCGCGGACCTCCGGGCCGGGCTTCGATCTGACGGTGCACGCCGAGTCCCTGAATATTCCGTACGGGTGGAAAAGCCCGCGGACGGTGTTCGTGAACTCCATGTCGGACCTGTTTCATGCCCGGGTGCCGCTGGACTTCGTCCGGCAGGTCTTCGCTGTCATGGCGGACACCCCGCAACACACCTACCAGGTCCTGACCAAGCGGGCCCGGCGCCTGCGCCAGGTCGCAGACCAACTGGACTGGCCGGCGAACGTATGGATGGGCGTCTCGGTAGAGACCGCGAAGGAACTGCCCCGAGTCGACGATCTGCGCCAAGTGCCGGCCGCCGTACGGTTCCTGTCCTGCGAGCCGCTCCTGGGCCCGCTGGACGGCCTGGACCTGACCGGCATCGGATGGGTCATCGCCGGCGGCGAGTCCGGCACAGGCCACCGCCCGATGGACGAAGCGTGGGCTGTCCAGATCCGGGACCTGAGCATCGATGCCCAGGTCGCGTTCTTCTTCAAGCAGTGGGGCGGCCGCACCCCGAAAGCCGGCGGCCGCACGCTCCAGGGCCGCACCTGGGACCAGATGCCAGTGCCTGCCGCGGTCTGACCTACGTCGGCGGTTCGACGACCAGGTCCCGGATCTTCCTGCCGACCCCGGTGCTGGGCGTTCCGCCCTGCTCGTGCAGGTGTTTCACGGCGGCGCGGGCGGCTGGCTCGGTGACCTGCCCGTAGTACTGGCCGAAGACGTCCAGGGTCTGGTCCACCAAGGTGAACGGCTTCCCTCGGGCGAGGATCTGTGCCAGGTTCCCGGCCATGGCCGGCACCGCGGCGTCGGTGATCTCCTGGGGGTTCGGGCGGATCAGCGAGGTGGCGGAGAACAGCGTGCCCTGGTCTTCCTTGTCCTCGGCCACCTCTAGCTTCTCCCACCATGCGTCACGGGCGCGGGCGATCGCGTCGCCGAAGACCCACAGCCCGTGCTGACGTCGGGTGGCGAACACCAGGTGGTAGACCGGTTTGTGGTGCGGCGCCTTCGCGACGGGCACCGACTGGACCAGCATGCCGGTCCGTTCCGCCAGCCGGCGCGCGTACTCGGCCGCTACCGCCTCATCGGCGCCCGGGGTGAACGGCTGGCCGACCGGGAAGTACTCCCGCCACCAGCGACCCCCGCATACCTCGTCGAATCGCTCTGAGGAACGCTCCAGCCCCTTGTCGGAGCGGGCATTCCCGCCCAGCCGTCGGACGGCGACCATGCTGAAGTTCATCAGGAACTCGGTCGGTTGCCACCGGTTGGGCTGATCACGCTGGGCCATGGCGTCGACGAGACGGTTGAAGGGCAGGCACAAGCCGGTCGGGTCGAGGAACAGGAACAGGGGCAACCCGTCCGCGGTCTGGAGCACGGTGTCCAACACGCCGTCGACGTCGCCGGGGTGAACGCGGGCGTCGACGCCCTGCGTCCGGTAGATGCTGGCGACCTTTTCCAGACGGGCCAGGGATTCCGGCTCCCGCTCAACGAAGAAGCAGGTCCACCGCAGGTGGTGCCTCCGCAGGTGGCCCGAGGCAACTTTCATGGCGATTTCCGCAGAGCCGGATTCGCCGCTCTCATAGCGACCTTCGCCGGCGTAGCCGTCCAAGTAGACAACGCGGCCCTCGCGCGAGCCGGTCATCCCGCCGAACTGGGGAATGTACCGACCCAGCAGGTTGTGCTTCAGGACGCTCGGCAGCTGTTGTTCCGACCAGTAGTCCCCACCCGTTCCAGCAGACATCTCTACTCCCGCCCCCTGGCTCGTCAACGCCCTGCGACTGATGCTGAACGCTCCGCAGCCACTGGTAAAGAGGGCCACCGCGCTGATATGCACGGCCGATGTCCCTGGCCGGACACACCACCTGGGTCCTCTTCGCCGACAGGCTGGTCGAGACACGGGCGAGCGGCTGCCGTCAGTGGGGCTGCACCTCACGTCGTATGCCATCTGACCAGCCGGTTCACCGTTTCGCCAGCGCCGCTTCCGATGCGCGGTTCCTCGGTAGACTCGGACCCTACGGCAGGGCATCAGCTCACAGAGGGGTTCTTCGGCGCATGACGACGCAGCCTCATGATCACCATGGCGGGGAGCGGATCCCTCGCCCGGACCGGACGCCCCCGGCCCTGCGCGCTGCCCTGGCCGCTGTCGCCCCGAGCCGCCTGGCGGAGATGGAGCAGCACAAAGACGAGGCCTTCGCCGCGATGGCACAGGACAGCAAGATCAGCCATGTCCACACCTGGCTGGCGTTCTGGGCCCGGGAAGTCGAAGTCGAGCGACGACCTGATCTTGCCCAGCGGCGAAATCACGCGTTGAGGTCGCTCCACACGACCACCAGCAAGGACGATCCCGCATTCCGCACCGCGATGGAGGAGCTGCGCGCCGTTGAGGCCGAAGCGGACCAGGCGGTCAGTGGGTGACCTGGCGGTGGGAGTACGACCCCTCACAGGAGTACGTCATCGGCGGAGCCCCGCCGGCATTCGTCGCCGAGGTCGAGAAGAAGGCTGACGAGCTGGTCCGGGCTGCCTCGGCCAAATACCTGGACGGCACGACGTACCAGGACATCGGCCCCGGTGCGGCTATGCAGCCTGTTCCCGGCGGCATGTTCCTGTACCTGGTGGTCCCTCGCCATGAATGCGTGTACATCCGGCAGATCCAGTACCTCTAGCAGTCCTGCCCGGTGCGGGGCAGCAGGCGCCGAACTGCCGTTTCGGTCCCCATCCGCTTCGGTCTGACGTTAACTCGCCGGCGGACGACCGCGGGCCAGCAGCCGACGCCATCCCCGCAAGCGCCCGCGGCCGCACCGCCGATGTCGGCGGGCGGGCCCCTGGTGCGGGGCGCGGCCTGCGGGGGCTGGTCAGCGTCCTTCGAGGTCGGCGACGGCGCGTTCGGCAGCTGCGTCGAAGGGCAGCCGCTTCGGCTGGACTCGTGGTGCGCCAGGTTGCAGCTGAGGTACCTGCCTGTCGCTTTGGCGCTCGCGTGCCATTTGGCGCAGGGCTTCCTGCGCGGTACGCAGCAACGCTGCAGAGGGCTCTCCCCCGCAGGCATTGACGGTGATGCCGTCCGCGCGCATCTCCCGCAAGATGGGCAGGACTTCGATCCGCCACAGGGCGGTGGTGCAGGCGTCCGGGGAGGCGAGGTCGGCGGTTGTGTCGCAGCCGACGTAGGCGGCCAGTTCAGCGCGCTCGTCCGGCCCGAGGGGGACGACCTGCCCGGCGCGGACGACGCTGAGCCACTGCGGCTCGGGGCCCAGGCTGTCGAGGTCGACGCCGGCCTGGTGCAGTCCGGTCCGGAGCTGCTCGGTGCGGGCAAGGACGTCGGCGTCCGCCACCGCGGGTTCAAGACGCACGGCGACGACCGGCGCCGGGTGGGCGGTGGCGGTGTCGGCGGGACGGCGGCGGCGAAACTTGGCGAACATCTCTCGATCATGCCACCCGGCTTCCGACCAGCCCGGGCGGGTAGGCAGCGCTGATGAAGCGGGTCACCCCCGTACAAGGGCGGAGCCGTGGGCCCACCGGCCCTACCGGAGCCAGCAGCCACCTGCCCGTGCAGGAGCGGCTCTCCCACCGCTACGCTGGCACGCATGCCCAGCAACCTTGAGGAGCGCGTCGACCGCCAGGACGAGCGCATCGCGGCCGCCCTCAGCATCACCGCATCCCTGACCGCGGACGTCACGGAGATGCGCCGCACCCAGCGGGAGCACACCCAGATGCTGCGCGCGATCATGCAGCATCTCGGCGTCGAGGACCCGACCAGCCAGTAAAGCCCCAGTGGGTGACGCAGTCGCGCGCCCAGCTACCGGAAGAAACCTGCAGCGGTCAGGACGAACAAGGCGCACGGACCCGGCGTGGCGGTGCTCGCCGGCATTGTCCCCCTGCGGAAGCAGACCATGAATCCCGACCGGCTGTCGTCATTCGCCAGCCCGATGCCACGGTTGCGGGGCCTGTGGTCTCAATGCGGCAGCCGCTTCCACTGGTCGGCGAGCAGGCCGTACAGGCACTGGTCGCTCCACTCGCCGTCGGCGAAGGTGAAGGCGGGGCGCTGGCCTTCGAGCTGGAAGCCGACGCGTTCCAGGAGGCGGCGGGAGCGGGTGTTGCGGGCGTCGCATTCGGCGGACACCCGGTGCAGGCCGCCGGCGAATCGGTGGTGGAGCACGGCGCGGACGGCTTCGGTGGCGTAGCCGCGGCCGTGCCGGCCGGGGGCGAGTGTGAAGCCCACGTCACCCTGCAGCAGGTTGTCGTGGAGGTGGAAGCCGACGTCGCCGATCAGAGACCCGTCGGCGGTGAGCTCGACGGCGTACTGGAACCAGCCGGGCTGGCCCGGGTCGTCGTTGTAGGTCCGGATCCGCTCGGTCGCCGCTTCCAGTGGGAACGGGGCGTCCCAGCTCTGGTAGCGGGCGATGGCCGGGTCCGAGCGGTAGGCGGAGAACGCCGGCGCGTCCGCGGCGGTGAAACGGCGCAGGCCCAGCCGGTCGGTGTGCAGGAGCATCCGTGGATGATGCCACGCACTGCGAGCCGGCCCGGCGCCCGGTACCCAGGCTGCTGGTGCCCCGCACGGAGAAGGGCCCGAACCGCCACACTGCGGTTCAGGCCCTTCTCCGTGCGGGGTTCGGCGGGTCACCCAGCGCGGGCGGGTGCGGTGACCGGTGCCACCGCGGCGGAGGGGCTGAGGGTGAGGGCTGCCAGGTGCCGGCGGGCGACCGATCCGGAGCCATGGAGCAGGCCAGCAGGGGTGAAGTGCGGTGCGCCCAGGTGGCGCTCCAGGGCCGGCAGGTAGTTCCACCGCACGCCGGGGTGGGCGGAGTGCGCGTAGTGGTACAGGTCGCCGTAGGGGAGCCAAGTCGTGGCGGCAAGGAGCGCCAGGGCGCGGTTTCGTGGGTACAGGCGCAGGCACCGGCCGGCTTCGACGTAGGCCGGGGCGCCGCTGCGCGGTTCGGGATCGAACCAGGTGTGCTCCACCACCAAGGACAACCACGCGAGCTGCGGGTACAGCACAAGCCGGGGGATGAGCACACCGCAGACCACGGCGGTCCAGCCACCGATGAGGTAGGCGGCGGACAGCACCGCTCCGACGGCGGCCGCGCGGGTCCACCGGCCCGGTGAGCGCAGCAGGTTCGCGGCCAGATCGGCGGCGGTGACGGCCAGGCCGCGGGCGGTGAGCGGGTACATGAGGGCGGCGATGAAGCGGGGGCCGGTGACGCCGGGGAGCAGGCCGGCCCGGTGGAGTTCGGCGAGGTTCGGGTCGGTGGCCAGCGTGGCGTTGGGGTGGTGGTCGCGCACGTGCCGCTGTCGGCGGGTGGTCGCGGGGGCCAGGCCGAGGGGGAGCTGCACCAGGGCCTCGGCGAGCAGCAGGTTCGCGCGGGCGGTGCGGGCCAGGATGCCGTGGACCGCGGCGTGCCCGATCTCCTGCAGGTGGCGGAGCTGGACGGCGACGGCGAGCGTGGCCGCGATCGCGGCCCCAGCGCCGTGCCCGGCCAGGCTCCACCAGCCGGCTATCTGCACCCATTGCCCGACCAGCAGCACGGTGGGCGTCCAGTTGTTGGCGCGGGCGCGCTGCAGGGCGATGAGTTCGGCGGCGCGGGCCATGTGCGGCCGGTGCCGGGCGAAGTGGATCCGATCGACCTGGCGCAGAGCCGCACCGGCGGCAAGGAGGGTTAATGCGAGCAGCATGGGCGGTCCCCGTGACGGAGCGGCAAGATCCGCCGATTGTCACACACAGTTGAACTAGTGCACTAGTAGTCCGATGCACGACCCCTTCTCACACCCCAGGGCTGTGGCGCGACGGCGGCGTGCCGATTCATCGACGACCGGGACCCCCTGCGGAGCAGATGCGGCATGGCCGCCGCGCGCAGTGAGCCGGAGACGGCAACGGGCGTGCAGCCCTGGCCTGATGACGGCCCCTTTGGGGCATATGGCCGCAGCGGAGGGCGGTCCGCGCCACCCATCTACCGTGATCTGGGTCACAGCCCCAGATGGGTTCACTAGCTGACGTGACATCACATGAGTAGCAATCAGCCCACCTTTGAACTGCCCATGAAAGCAGCGCCGTTGTGCGCACGGACGCGGCGTAAGGCGGCGGTCGCGCGGGGCATCTACAGTGGGCACGCACACGAAAGGCCCCGTGCTTTCGATCCCTTGCCGGGGATCGACGGGGCCTCGCGCTGTGCATTCCACCCGGGTCAAATCGAATGGAGTGGCACGCAGTGAAGAGTACACAGCGCACAAGTAGTTGCGCGCACAAGATGTTGCGCTACCGCGGATCCTGTCTCACGTGCGGGATCAAGCGGTACCGCCGGACGTTCGTGCTCTACGCGGTCCGCGGAGCGGCGACCGGCGTCGGCACGGGCGCCGTCGGCCTGGTCGCCCTGTACGCCCGTCACCGCCTCTGATGTCCTGAACAGCCCGCTCAGCGCATGAAGGTGCCCGTCACCAGGATGGTGACGGGCACCTTCGCGTGCCGGACCTGCTCGCCTCCCGGCGGTGGGACAGCGGCACCATGTTCTGCACGCCCCCACAGCGCCGCAGACCCTTCGGGTGGCCTTGCTACAGGATGTCGACGGTCTGGCGGGCCCGGTCGGTGTCCCAGGTGCCGCCGTCGAGCATGGGGCGGGCGGTGGCCTCGTAGCTCTGCAGGACCATCGGGGCGGAGTCCGCGCCGTGGCCCCAGACCGACTCGAAGCGGCCGATCCAGCGCTCCACGTTCTTGAAGTACACGCTGGAGCGGCCGCGGGTGTACTCCGCGTCTCCTTGCTCCTCCTCCACCAGGGCGGCGGCGGCCGCGATGATGACGACGTCCACGGCCTGGTCCGCGCGCAGCCGGTCGCGAACCGCCAGGCCGCAGGTGACGCCGAGCTGGCGGTGGTGGTTGACCAGCGCGAGGAAGTCCTTGGCGTAGTCCTCGCGGCGCAGGTCGTCCTGGAAGACGATGAACAGCCGGTTGATGGTGCCGCCGGTCTCCAGCAGCCGGCGGTTGGCGGCCAGGTACTCGCGGCGCTGAGCGAGCAGGCCGGGGTTGGTGGTGAGGTCGGCCGCCAGGATCCGCTTGGGCTGGGTGGGGGAGTCCAGGAGCGTCTTGACCAGCAGGACGGACAGTCTGGGGACTTCACTCGCGTAGACCTGGAGGTGTCCGTCGGCAATCTCGCCGTAGTCGGAGATCAGCTCCTGCTCGAGGTGGGCGCGGACCAGGTCGTAGTACTGGGCGTCATCCATGGCTTTGAGGTTAGTGGCGCGGCGCAGGGTGATGAAGCGCTTGCGCAGCCACAGGTGATTGCCGGTCAGCGCGATCACGATGGCGGTCTCGGCTATCAGCAGGGTGTTCTTGACGCTGGCGCTCGCGCTGACCCAGGCGGCGATGGGGATGATGATCCCCGCCAGGCCGATGAGCGCGTTTAAGACCGGTGACGCCAGCGCGTCGGCGGCCCGGGTCACCGGGTCGCGGCGCGGTGCGGGCATAGCAGGTTCCCCCCTCGTCAGGCCGGACGGCCTGAGGGGTTCATGATTGCCGCTCGGTCCCATCGGCCACAAGAAGAGCACCAGTTGGGCGGGTGTCCGCGGGGTCGGGCAGATCCGGGTGCAGGACCAGGGCCTCGGCTTCCAGCTCCCGCCGGCGCCGGGTGACGGCGGTCTTCAGCTGGGTGAGGATCGCGGTGGGGCTGCGTTCGGTGAGGTGCTCGGTGATCGAGCAGGCCCGGCCGGGGTGCCAGTCGGCGGCGACCTGCGCGGCCGCCAGGAGCGGCGCGGCGGTGTCCATGGGAAGATCGGCGCAGTCCTCGGGAAGCAGGGTGGCCAGGTGCCGCTCGGTGGCGCGGGCTTGCTCGTACTGCGCCCAGGTCCACCCGGTGTCCGGGTGGTCGCGCTCGGTCGCGCTCGGTGGTGGCCGGCGGGTAGGCGAGGACCAGGGCGGCCGCCACCCGCCAGTCAGCGACCAGGGCCGTCACTGTGCCCCTCTGTATGTGTTCATGCCGGCTGTTACGCGGTTCCCAACGGGCGGCCGCCTGCTGGAGGTATTCGTCCTTGACCGCCTTGCGGCACTTCGGGCACAGGTCATCTGTCGCACCGGAGCCCGAGTAGGTGAAGATCGTCTTGCCGCATCCGGTGCACGGCTCCTCGGCGGCGGCCGGCCCGAGCTGACGGGCCATGGCCTGGACGTTCGCGACGCCGTTCTTGTTGATGAAGCCGAGCGTCCTGGCCAGCACGGCCGAGGGGAAGAACCGGATCCGGTAGTGCAGACGGCGCAGCACATTCTTCATGACGGGGTCCTCGAGGGTTCCGCCGGCCCGCACGGCGCCGTCGACCATCGCGAGGACGGCCTGTTCCGCTGCAGCGACGCGACGCTCCGCCTCCTGCCGGGCCAGGATCATCTGCCGCAGATGCTCGACCCCGTCATTGAGGCCGCTGAAGTGCTCGTCGAAGCTGATCTCGGTGGGCTGCTGGCCAGCGGTCACGTCTGTCACTGCCTTCCCTCTGTCTATTTGTCGCCGTAGACCGCGCACTGCGGAGGGGCCTGGCTGGCACCACGGGCGCTGAACCTCAACTTCCAGCGGCGGGGAGGGGAATGTCGTAAGTGATGTCCCACAGCCCGGCTGGCACCACGATGTCCGCGGTCTCCACCGGCCGGCCGTCGGTGGCGTAGTGGGTGCGCTCGATCAGCGTGGCCTGGGATCCGGCGGCGACGGCCAGCTGCTGAGCCTGGTCGCGGTCGATCTGGACCGGCCGGGGCACTTCCACCATCCGGGCGACGGTGATGCCGATGTGCGCCATCCGCGCCAGGATCCCGTGGCCGGCCAGTGGTCCGCCTTCGGGCAGCACGATGACGGTGCCGCCGGTGAGGTCCATCGGCTCCCAGCTGGTCGACAGCAGTACCGGCTGCCGGTCCAGCAGCAGTTCGTACACCGTCCGCACACACAGTGCGCCGGGATCGACGGCCAGGCGGGCGGCGATGTCCGGCGGTGCCGGCACCTTCGCGGTGCTGTCCGCTTCCCAGGTGCCGTCGAAGCCGGCCGGGGCCAGTCCCGGCCGGGGTGGGTCCGTCGCGGGGGAGGGGGTGCGCAGCAGGGTGCGACGTTCGGCCGGGGCGCGGACGAAGGTGCCAGCTCCCGGGCGGCCTTCGAGGAGGCCTTCGGCGATGAGGAGTTCTTGGGCGCGGCGGATGACGTTGTCGCCGACCGCGAACTCCTGGCCCAGCTCTGGGCGGGAGGGCATGCGGTGGCCGGGGGGCCAGGTGCCGTCTGCGATGCGGGCGCGGAAGGTGGCCGCGACCCGCAGGTAGGGGGCCAGTGGGGACGTGCCGTCAGCCATGGTTCTCCTCTGCTTACGGCGCTGACCTGTACTGATTGACAACCTAGTCCACTAGTTAAAAACTAGTGGACTAGAAGAGCTGTAGGTAATCGCTTGTATATCGAATGGTGCGTGCAGTGGGCTACGACCGCCATCTCACCGTGATCCACTCAGCCGCCGCGCAACTGACCGCCCTCGCCGGCGAAGCCTCCCGCGTCATCGAGGAACCCGGCGCGATCCGGATCGAGATCGACATAACCCCCGTTCTCGTCCGGCAGTGGCCCCGCCTCCTGGCCGTCCTCGATCTGGGCGACACCTACGGCCTGACCGCCACCGAAGCCGGACAGACCGCCTGGCTCCGCATCGCGTTAGGAACCGCCCCCTCGTGCTGACCACCCCGACCCACCTCATGGACCACCCCTTCGCCAAAGGCCACGGCGCCGAGAACGACTTCGTGATCCTCCCCGACCCCGACGGCCACCTCGATCTGAGCGCCGAGGAGGTGCTCCGGCTGTGCGACCGGCGCACCGGCCTGGGTGCCGACGGCCTGCTGCGGGCGGTGCGCACCGCCGCCGATCCCGAGGGCGCCTCGATGGCGGGGGAGGCGGAATGGTTCATGGACTACCGCAACGCCGACGGCAGCAAGGGCGCCATGTGCGGCAACGGCATCCGGGTCCTCGCCCGCTACCTCGTCTCCAGCGGCCTGGCCGCCGCCGGTCGCTTCAACATCGCAACCCGCGCCGGCAGCCGAAACGTCTTTCTCCAAGCCAACCCCGACGGGCCGGTGACCGTGGGCATGGGACGCCCGGGCCTAGCAGGCCCCGGCGACATCGAGGTTACGGTCGGCCGCAGGCGTTGGCCGGCTCTGCACGTGGATGTCGGCAACCCGCACGCCGTGGTCTTCATCGACGACCTCACCCACGCCGGAAAACTGCGCACCGCTCCCGTTGTTCGCCCGGCCCACGCCTACCCCCTCGGTGTCACGGTCGAATTCGTCACCGTCGTCGGTGACCGCCACTGCTCCATGCGCGTGCACGAACGTGGCGTCGGTGAAACCCGCTCCTGCGGCACCGGGGCCTGCGCCGCCGTCACCGCCATGCGGCAGCGTGAAACGCGCCCCCGCTCGGCCCACTACATCGTCGACACCGCCGGTGGCCGGCTGTACATAGCGGTACTTCACGATGGGACGATGCAGCTCACCGGCCCTGCACGGATCTTGGCCGAAGGGATGGTCCGGCTCAGCTACCCGTAAGCCACTCAGCGCCGTGGTGTCCCGGGGCCTAGCCCGATCGAGCGGGCGCCCGGCGCTATGAGGCCGGCAGGCAACCGCGTCGTCGCGTCGACCTATGCCACGAACACCCCGTCACGAGGGCCGTGTCACCGGTTCGCTGCGGTCGCGGGGTTACGGGGTCGGTCGTAGCGTCGGAATATGACCAGCTCAGGCATGGGATTCGTGCGATGAAGCCGCTGTGGTCCGGGACGGTGAGCTTCGGCTTGGTCTCCATCCCGGTGCGCCTGGGATCGACGGTCAGTAGCCACAAGATTCCGTTCCGGCAGATGCACAAGGCGGACCACGGCCCGGTGCGGCATCGCAAGAAGTGTGAGCTGGACGAGCAGGTTCTCGAACCGGAAGAGATCGGCCGTGCCTACGAGACGCCGGACGGGACGCTGGTGGAGATCACCGACGACGAGCTCGCCGCGATGCCGCTGCCGACCGCGAAGACGATCGAGATCAGCGGGTTCCTCGACATGGCCGGCGTCCCGGCCACGCAGTACAACGCCCCGTACGTGCTGCAGCCCAGCTCCGGTGGGGACAAGCCTTACGTGCTGATGCGCCAAGCCCTCGCCCGGTCGGGGAAGGCTGCTGTCGGGAAGGTGGCGCTGCACAACAAGGAGCAGCTGGTTCTGATCTACGCGTACGAGGACGTGTTGATCGCCCACACCCTGCACTGGCCGGACGAGATGAAGTCCCCTGCCGAGGCGGCGCCGACGCGCACGGTGGAGCTCGCGGAGCGGGAGATCGAGGCGGCGATCGCGCTGATCGAGGCCCTGGGCGAGGCGGACCTGGACGCGTACGAGGACCGGTACACCGCGGCGGTGGCCGACCTGGTGCACGCCAAGGTCGAAGGCGCCAACCTCACCCCGGCCAAGGCCCCGCAGCCCGGCAAGGTCGTCGACCTCATGCAGGCCCTCGAGGAAAGCCTCGCCCAGGCGAGGAAGAACCGCGGCCACGACGAGGACGCCACCGTCCACGACATCGCCCCGGCGAAGAAGACCGCCAAGAAAGCGCACGCGAAGAAGATCACGGCGAAGAAGGCGGCAGCGAAGAAGACCACCGCCAGCCACGCATCGACGTCGACCGCCCACACCCGTACACACGGCACGCCCAAGACCGACGAGGGCAAAAAGTCCACCGCGGCTGCCAAGAAGACGGCGGCGAAGAAGAGCGCCGCCCGCAAGCGCAGCGCCTGACCGTCGGCGCCGAAGGACTGTGGTCAGCGGTCCTCGGCGAGATCCTGGAGGCGCGCGCGAAGCGATTTCATCGTGCCGCTGTACCTTGCGGCAGCTACCTCCGGGTGCCCAGTCAGCGCTTTGAGGGCAGTCAGACGTTCGGCTTGGAGCCGGGTGAGTTGGTCGGCCTGCTCCGCCGGCCAGGCGTTGCGTAGGGCCGCCTGCTTGGGGTCCCACCCCGTGTCCGGGTCGGGGTGCAGGGCGCGCCGCTCGGCGGCCACGGCATCCGCATAGGCGGAAGCCGCCGCGTGGGCACGGTCGTACGCGCGCTGAAGCGCAATGAGGTCCGGAGACGGTTCGGGCAGGTCAGGCATGGAGGCAGGCTACGCGGCGGCCCTGACATCGTGGGGAACCGGGCGCGCGTGCGATGGGACAGGGTGACGGCGAAGGTACCCGGAATGACGATATTCGAACTATTATTCGATGCATGGGTAAGGTGCAGGCTCCGCGGGACGGCCGGCCGGTGGCGGTGGTGCACCTGCCGGGCGGTGAGGTCCGAGAATGCGTGGTCGGCCGGCGTCGGCAGGCTCCGGATGGGACCTGGTGGTACGAGTTGTCGCCGTCGGTCCCGGAGCCTGCGGCCGCCCCGGACTCGTCGCCGTCGGGTGGCTGGCCGCCGCCGGCTGCCGGCTGGCGGGCCAACCGACGGCATCTCGCCGACGGCGAGACGTGGGAGATACACCGCGGCGGTTGCTGGCTTCCGGGCGAGACTGAGCTGACCCTGGAGCGGGCGCGTGCGCTGTTGGCGTCGACAGCCGGGGTGGGCTGCGACGTGTGCGACGCGGCGGAAGGCCTCCGGCAGCCCGATGGGCCCGTAGCCAGGGAGCCGCGATGAGGAAGGCCGGCTCTACCGGCCCGGCCCCTTGTTGGCCGAGCCGGCCCTTCGCGGGGGCTGCTTGTTCGGCCCCCCTGCGGTAGAGCGGTTCGTGGCCGCCCCGCTCCGTCGGCGTGCCTGAGGGCCGACGGCCTACGTGCGGAAGGCGTCAGATTCAGGCGTTGGCTGACTGGGTCATGGACTCGATGCGCGACGTCAAGGACGCCCTCGGGCGCGACAAGTTCCACATGGTCGACGAGTTCGTGATGGAGAACGTCTTTCGCGAGCTCAATCACTGTCTGCCGCAGGTGGAGGACTCCGTTTGCTGCGTTTTCGCAGTTCAGCGGCACAGCGGAAGCTGCAGACCCCTGCCCTTCGCACATCGTGGAGGAATGTCGAGACTGCGGGCTCATTGCCGTAGCGAGACAATTACTTAGCGCAATAAGTGATCTGCATCACACGATTTGGCAATCCTAGCAAGGGCTTCCGGATGCAGTGACAGCGCGCTGACCAGGGGTTCTCAAGGTGTCAGGGCGTTTTGCATAATGCGGGGCACTTTCGCGGGGTGATCTCTCGGAAGCAGCACGCAGAAGCGGTGTGATGGACGTGGGTTGTCGTACACGGAGAGCAGAATGGTGCGCAGGCCTTGCGGGCCGCACCGGAAACGGCGGCGGCCCCCTGCTCGTAACAGGAGGCCGCCTTCGCAGTACCCGATCGACGAACCTGGAGGTCCATAGTGGGTAACCACGATTCCGAGGGTAAGCGTTGCCAGTGTCAGCGTCCTCATCCTGCCTTCCTTGAGGGACCGCCTGTCGGCTCTGAGAAGCCGAAAGTGTCCCTCTGTGCTCGCATCCGCGGTCACCGCCTCACGCGAGCCGCGGCCGACGAGGCGACCCGGGCAAGCGCCAGGGCCATGACCACCGGGCTCTTCCTGGTGCTCCTGCACTGGTGGCAGACCCGCTAGCCGGGAGCCGCCACCCACGGCGCTGAGTGGCGGACATCCCATCTCACGAACACACGGCCCCGCCGGCGCACGATGCCGGGCAGGGCCGTGGGGTGTGGAAAGGGTGCCGGCAGACCCGGGGACGCGGTGTACGTCTTCCGCGGCAAGGCGGATGCTGGCAGCCCGCGGTGGAGCGGCAGCAGATCCCGCCGCAGCCGTATGACCGTGCCCCTTCCCGGTAACCGTCGGGAAGGGGCACGGTCATGATGCACCGGGGGCGTCAGTCCGCGTCGTCTCGATTCCGGTTCTGCAAGTGGCGTTCACTTCTCCGGTACCGCAGGGGGCGTTCACCGCCACCTCCCAAGAAGTAATCCACCAGAAGCCATAGTCCTGCCAAGAAGTAATCCACCAGAAGCCGTAGCCCCGCGACTCCTGTCGCGATGACATCGCTCAGCCGCTGCGCCCGGATCATCCAGCCCAGTAGCGTCGCGGTGGCGACAACCTGGGCACCGGCGACTCCTGCGATCCAGGGTTGGCGGATCACGAAGGCGACGATCACCAGAATCGCCGATGCGGTCGCCATGATGATGGCGGGGGTCCGGCGGGAACCCGTGGCACTGCCGATGATGCGGACCCTGCCGCCGACGATGCACGGCATGAGGCCGGTGGTCTTCTCGGACATCTTGCGGATCTGTCCGTCGATGTCCTTCTTGGGGTTGCCGCGTTCGGCGGCCGCCCGACGCCACAGGTTCTCCAGCTTCCTGGTCGCCGGCTTGCCGGTGAAGAGCTCCCACAGGTGGCAGGTCTCGCTGTAGTACGCAAAGCGGGCGCCGGACAGGATGCGACTGATCACCGGCACCGTCAGATGCATCGTGGCGGTGGACCGCTCTTGCAGTTCGCGCAGGCCGGTGAAGTGGCCGCGGGCCTTGTTCCTGTCGTAGACGAGGCGCAGGTACGCCACGAACTCGTAGTTCCTGGGGCCCAGTCCGTCGACGATCGGTCCGAGCGTCGTTGTGCTGGGCTGTTGCTCGGAGAGCGTCATGCGGCGTTCTCCTGGCTCGTGATCGTGCCCTCGGCGCTCTGCGCGTCCTCGGCGCTCGCGCTGCGCTCCAGCGGGTCGGGCAGCGGCGCGTCGTTGCGGGCCGGCGCGGCCGGGCCGCTGAAGGTCCGCTGGACGGCGACGGCGGCCGCGGCCACCGCACCAATGGTGGGGACGACCGCCACCTCGCTCAGACCCATCGCGTACAGGACGACGGCCAGGCCGCCGAAGAGTACGACAGTTGCTATGAGCAGGCCGAGTCCGCTCGGGTTGCTACGGCTGTTCACGCTTTCTCCTTGATCAACAGCATCTGGTCTTGTCTGGAGCGAGGGGCGGATCCGGTGCTTAGCCCACATCGGAGGTGCACCGCTCATCGCGCTGCCGACAAGCTAGACGATGATCACCTTCTGTTACACCTCGGTAGCTGTATGAAGTGCGCAGGAATGTCCCTGACCTGCGGAAATGCCGCGAATCATGAAACGCTGGGCATCGGACCTAGCACATAGTGGGATTCGTGATTTCCCTTGAAGAGCGGTGGCGCCCCCTGACCTGCACAAACGGCCCGAAACATGAAACATCATGTTGCAAAGAGACGCGTAGCCGGGCCTAATGGAGGACGGTGCCGTCTCGCGCTACGGCTGGCCGGCACCGGGGGAGTCTTGTCTGGACACCCAGTTGTGCGTTCCGCGTTAGCCCCGCGGGACATCAGGGGCGGGCCCTCTACAGGGGTCCGCCCCTTCGCATGCCCGGACCGTCACCCGCCGCCGTGGCCGACACCGCCTCCCTGGGGAACGCGCTACCGACCGTGGTGCCCGGTTGCGGCTGCCAACCAGTCAACGGGCTGCGGGGATGAACCGCCAGAGGTTCGCTGACCCACTTCGTTTACCGCGTTTACTGGGACATTCGTGCGAAGGAAAAGCCCAGCTCACCGGGGTGAACCGTCCCCGTCAGCGAGAACGCGAACCTTGATCGAGTCACCCGATCGGGTGAATGGGTTGTCAGTGGCCGCTCCTACCGTGCGGGCATGACCGCACTGCAGAGAACTGCCCCTGTCCCCGTTCTGCGCGCAGGCCCGAGCTCGCCGGCCAACGTGCCGCCTTGGGTTGGGTGGTGAAGTATGAGCCTGACGTCCGGGCTGAAGAGCCCCCGCACCCCGCTGCGCCGTTTCCTGGACCGTGAACTGTCCGCCGGCCCCAAGCCGTTGCGCGCGGACTTCCGCGCCCGGCACGTGCCCGACCGCGTGCTGATGCCGCCGCCGGGGATCGGCGGCGAGGCCGGCACCATCGGTACGGCGATCGACCAGCGACTGCGCCTGGCCTTCACCGCGGCCGCCCCGGTCGACGACGCCAGCCTGGACGGCATCGCCGTCGCCGCCACGATGTCGGACACTCTGGCCGGCGACCGCATGGGCGCGGTCGGCGCCGAACTGGTGGAACACCTGGAAGCGACCGTGCACGCCCTGTCCCTCGACGACCGCCGGCAAGACCTCGAGCGCGCGCACGACGAAGAGCAGTATTTGGCCCGGATGCTGCTCGCGGCCGCCTGGTTCGCCGTCGCCTACCGCAACTGGTACGGCTTCACCTTCACCCCGCTGTACGAAGCCGCCCGCGAGGATCCCGCGGCTTTCACCCTGGCTCGGCTCCTGCAGCTTCCCGTCCAGGTGCTGGTGGACGACGTCGTCGACCAGGTCCACCACGCCGCCGGTGGCCCTCTGGACTTCCTGCGCCAGGCCAGTGCGCCGGCCGACTGCCGCGGCGGCCCGACGTTTCCCGGTGCTCGGATCAGCGCCGACGCCGACCTCCTGGTCGACGGGCTGCTGCTGGACTTCAAGAGTGCCTCCCGCCCCCACAACTTGCCCCAGCAGACCGTCTGGCAGCTGCTCGGCTATCTGCTGCTCGACACCGCCGATCGCTATCGCATCGACACCGTCGGCCTCTACCTCACCCGTAGCGCTCGCCTGGTGAGCTGGCCCGTTGAGGACTACCTCGATCTGCTCGGAGCTCGCCGCCGCGAGCTCCAGGAACTGCGCAGGGTCTTCGCCGACCTGCTGGCAGGCTGCCAGGCCGACGCCGACCCTCACGTCTTCGGTGACAACCCAGCCGCTGACCGGCTCGTGGAAGAACTCGCCGCCGTCATCCCGGCTGGCCACTGCCACGTGTGTGCCCGGCCCCTTCCTGTCGGGGTGGCGCGCTCCTGGTGCTCTGCGTGGTGCCATACCCGCCAGGCCACGTTGCGCAGACGCGGTTGGCTGCCCGCGCAGTCCGCCGCGTCCGTCTCGGTCCGGCCCTGAGCTCACTGCGCGGCGGCCGACCCGCCGCGCGCCAGGGCTGTCCCCGTCTCAACGAAGTTCGATTGGCCATCAAGTCAATCGACCGCGACTGGCGGTGGCGTGGACGCCAGTACAGTGACAGCCATCCGTCCGCTCAAGTGTCGGTGGGTTCGTCGTCTGTCGTTGCTGGCTGCGTCTCCGTGGCGAGCACCGGGAACCTGGGCCAGGCGATGTGTTCGAGCAGCCAGGCCGGAATGGACCAGATGCCGTGGGGTTCGTGCAGTTCATCGCCGTGTACGGCCACGGGGTAGGCGTTGGGACCCTGGAAGCCGTCCCGGCTGCCGCCCCACCAGGTGTCGGCGTTGTACTCGCACTCCACGCCGATCGTGCCGACAAAGGTCTCCTCGCCGTCGCCGTGCCAGAGGTCGATCTCCGCAGTCCAGTTCTCGCCGTCGTGGGTCAAGACGACGTGAGCGCTCGTTCCCGGGATGTTGAACCGCTGTCGGTCCTCGAGAGCTCCTTTCTCCAGCGCGATACCGGGGACCATGTTCAGGGCGTCGATGAGATCAGTTTCCGCTTCGTCGATCTCGTCGAAAGCCCGCTCAAGGAGCATGGCGGTGGCGTCGGTGTCAGCCGACATGGAGGTGACGACCCCATCAGCGAACTGGAAGGTGAGGTTGGCGCGCACCAGGACGTTGCTGATCGAAAAGAGCGCTACCTCGGGGTCGCCGCCGTGGAGCAGCCTCTGGATGGTTGCCTCGCCGGTCGCCAGGAAGAACACCATCGCGTCGGCGGTCTTCCGGTGCGCCGTGCCGGGATCGGTGGGTCTGGGCCTCCGGTCGGATGGCACCTGTTCTGCGCTCTCGCCCGCTTCTACCCGGACGACCCCGATGCCGGCCAGCGCGACGAGGCCCGTCACGGAGGCACCGTAGCTGCTGGGGCTGCCGAGCCCGGTGTCTTCCTCCTCTAGCGTGTTGGTGAAGGCCGCTTCCAGCCCCACGATGCGTCCGATGTCGAGCGCATCCTCGTCCTGCTGATCGGCGGGAAGACGCGCGGTCAGGTAGCGGATGATCGCGGAGCGCGCGTGCCCGTCGTCCACGCTGAGGTCGAACAGCGTCGGACGCAGCTCGGCCAAGGTCCGCAGATTGGGTACGGGCTTCTCCCACGCCTCGAACGCTGCACGAACGTCGCCGTCGCTGGTGACGATGAGGACCTCCCCTGGGTCAGCGAGGTCGAGGACGTCGCGGAGCCAGGCGCTGTCGCTCGCGCCCGTCTTGGTGGCCTTGGCGAGGTCTTCCGCCCCCTTGAGCTTCGCTGGGGGGCGGAGGAGAACCTGGTCCTTCAACCCCTCGAGCGCACTGCGGCCGGTGAGCTCGATGACCTTCACGTTGGGGATCTTGGCGAGGTTCTCCAACACCGCCGCGATCACTTCGTCGCGAGTGGCGTATCCGGTCGGCGCTGGCACTTCGAGGCCCGCGCTCTGCAACCGCTTTCGTTCGTTACTGGTCGCGCCCTTCAGAACCTGCCAGTCACGGGCTAAGTGTTCCGCCCACTCCCAGGCAACGGGTTCTGGCACCCAGGTCTCGACACCCATCCCGGCGAGGCGCTGAGCCCAGCGGCCGAGTTGGTCGAGGTCGGGCCGTGCGTGGCCGTAGGCGTTCGCGTCGAGCACTACGGCCTTGAGCTTCTCGAGGTCTTGAGGGGTGAGGCGGACCTGCGCTTCGTCCGCCGGTTGGCTTTGTACGCGAGTAGCGACGTCGTTTCGACACGACATTGGAAGTCGCACGCTCGCGCGAATTGACGGTGTTCACGAGAACGGGAGGCAGTCATCCCGGGCTTCGTGCGGCCTCGGTACTGGGTACGGCGGTCATCGGTGAGAACGATCACGACGCCTAGCGCGGAAGCGGTGTCGTTGCCTCGCCGCTTTCGCGTCGTTGGCAGGACACACGACCGAGAGGCAGTGATCGACATGGCAGGACCAGGAGTCAGCCGGCGCAGGATGTTGGGCTGGATGGCCGCCGCCGGGGCGGCCGGGGTGGCGGGGGCGGCGACCTTCGGCACGCGGTTGGCGGCCGCGGTGCCGGCCGCGGAGGTGGTGACGCGTCCGGAGATCCGCCAACTTTCCGACGGCCAGCGGACGCGGTTCTTCAACGCGGTCAAGACACTCAAGAACAACAACGCGGTCAACAACCAGTACAACCAGTTCGTCGCCGTCCACTACAACAACCAGACCGCCGGTCACGGGGTGCCGGCCTTCCTGCCCTGGCACCGCGAATACCTGCGCCTCTTCGAGGCCGCCCTCCAGAAGATCGACCCGACTGTCGTCCTGCCCTACTGGGACTGGTCCCGCGACTCCCAGGCACCGGAGAGATCAGTCATCTTCAGCTCCGCCTACTTCGGCGGCAACGGCGCCGGGAGCAACCGGTGCGTGACCAGCGGGGCCTTCGCCGGCTGGCAGGTCAGGATCCCGAACCAGCGCTGCCTGCAACGCCAGTTCAACGGCGGCTCCACGATCGGATCCTGGTACAGCCCCGGGATGATCGAGAACCTCCTGAACACGAACAGGACGAGCTACGACCAATTCCGCCGGGCGATCGAAGGCAGTCCACACGCGAGCGTCCACGTGAACATCGGCGGCGACATGAGCCAGATGTACTCCACCAACGACCCCCTGGACTGGGTCCACCACGCCTTCATCGACCTCCTCTGGGCCGAATGGCAAGCACGCAACCCCAGCCTCGCCAACACCTACCAGGGTTCGACGAGCACACTTCTGCGCCCCTTCGGCGTCACCGTCGCCTCCACCCTCGACACCCGCTCCCTTGGCTACACGTACGCTCGCTGGAGCGGCTCCTCCAGCCCGGCGTGACGTGGCCTGTCCTCCGGCCGCTGCCGGAGGACAGGCTGAGGTCAGCCGCGCAGCGGACAGGGCGGGGAACCTCGTGCAGCAGATGGATCTCCCGCCACGCATCCGCCGACAGCGGGGCGGCTCGCCCCGGCGTGGAGGAGTAGACGGGCAGCAGAGTGGCACCCGGTCCGTATCGAAGAGACCTCACTGGGCACCTGCCTGGTGCATCCGACCGCCATGAGTGACTCCCGAACTCATGGACATTGACCATCGCGGCAGCACGCGAAGTGACTCCCGAAGTCGTCAACAAACGACTCCCGTTCCCGTGTCCACAGCCAGCCGGTCGCGGTCGGGGAGTACGTGCCATGCCGGGATTCTTCCAGGGAGAGGTGGCTACGCGATCCAATCGGTAAAGATCATCTGGCGCTGTCTCTCTCCCTGCCTCCGCGACTTCAACGCCGAGCTCGCGATGAGACGAATCAAGGGCCCGTGTCCTGTGTCATCGAACCTTGAGCGTTGTCATCCAAGATTGAGTGGCAGGGTGATCAGCTACTCGGTCGCCAAGACGACGGCCAACTCGTGCGCTCGGGGATGGCTCCCCCCGGGACCTGCAGGCTCGCCCGCGCTTTGTCGTAGAAGCTTTGCCGGGCAACCCTGTATGTGGTGTATGCCTGGTCCCAAGCAGCCGCTTCTCCGGCCAGAAGTCCCCGCGCCATCCACTCCAGATGCCAAACAGCATCGTTCAGCTCACGGACGGCAGCGGCTGTCGCGGGATCTGCGAGCAAGCGCAGAGGCTCGGTCATGGCCGCTCGCCGCTCTTCCGCCTTCGCGGCTTGGTCAAGCGCATCGTCCCCAGGCTCGACAGAGGTGGAGTCCGCAGCCATGCCTTGATGAGCAGCAAGCCGCTGGTACGTAACGACGCACGCTTTGATCGACTGGCCGTAGTCGCTATACGCCTGCAGAAGTAGCCCGTCCCACCGCGCTCCCTGCTCCCTCCGCCAGCGCGTGCGCTCGTTCAGCATCCCTACCAAATACGACAACACCGCGCCCAATGCGACGCCGATCAGGGTCGATAACTGATTGATCACCCGTCCCCCTCCACGGTCGGCAGCGCCCTGTGACGCCCGCCTCCATCAGGCTGCGGGGTGCCGGCATTGTTCAAACTTCGCCGGGGCAAGTGCTGGTCGCTCAACCTTCGGTGACAACACTCAAGGTTCGATGACACGGGACAGCCCGCGGATGACCCCCCGCGCCCTCCTGTAACCCTGCCGCCTCCCAGAATCATCAGAAAGGGTTAAAGGAATGGGTTAAATTTTAGGGTAAGCACTGTTAGGGTGAGGTACGAAAGGAGGCTCTCCATGCCCACCGAGGAAGAGCTGTACGCGAACATCGACGCGTTGCTGCAGGAGGAGCCACAGCTCCCGCCCCCGACGGAGCGCGCCCGCCTGCGGGAGGCGGCTGGCATCACGCAGGCGCGTCTCGCGACTGCGCTCAAGACCACGACGCAGACGGTGAAGAACTACGAGAACGGCAGGAGCGAGCCCAAGGAACCGCGGCTTTCGGCGTACCAGCGGCTGCTGAACGGATGGGCCGCGAAGTTCCCCGCCCACGGAACTCCCGCCGCGCCCGTCCAGGCCCCCGTGGCCGCGCCGCCGCCCGCCCCGGTGCCGGAGACGTTCACTGCCGTGCCCACCGTCGAGGCGGACCTGGCCGAACCCGACCCTCCCGCCGATGCGCAGCCGGTGCGTCCTGCCCGTCCGGTTGTGTCGTCGCGCCGCCCGGCCGCTAAGAAGGCCGCCAAGGCTGCGCTGGACCCGCGCTTCCCGCACGGCCCGCTCGCCGTGCTGGACGGTGACGGCTCCGCGTACGGAGTCGACGGGATCGTGCTGGACTGCCCGGCGACCACGATCCCGGAACTGGTGGAGTGGACCCTCAAGGAGTCCGGCCTGGGTGCCGCGAAGCTCAACCGGCACGGCAAGGACTCCGACCCTCTGATCGTGCTCACGGCCGCGGCCGCGGTGAAGCTCGGGCTGCCGGAGCGCCTGGAGGGCCACGAGCAGCGCCGTAACCTGCGCCTCCCTGAGGACCACCCGGTGGTCAAGCAGGTGGTGAAGGCGAAGTGGCAGCTCACCCAGCGCGGGTTCGGTCCGTGGGCGCGGATCTACCGCAAGGCGCAGGGCCGTGAGCGGCAGTGCGTGCAGCTGGCGATCCTGTCGTGGGACGCCCTCGATGAGCGGTCCTGGCCCGGTGTCGCCGAGATGGAGCCGGCCGACGTCGCCCGCGTCCTGGGCGTGTACGCCCAGCGCGTCATCACCCCGCGCGGCAGCACTGCCGTCTCCGGCTTGGAGCTGATGACCGCGCTGCGCCCGCCAACGAAGGCTGTCCAGGACCCGGCGACCGGGAACTGGGTGTCCGGCTACAACCAGGGCTCGCTCGGCACAGAACCGATGGACCCGGCGCCGCCGGAAGCGACCCCCGAGCACCCCGTCGTCGTGAACTCCGGTTGGAGCGGCGGGTTCCTCAATGAGGAGGCGTACCAGTGGGTGCGGTCGGTGGACTCGCTCTCCGATGAGGAGTGCCTGCTGCCGTACGCGGTCGGCCTGGACCTCAACACCGCGTTCCTCGCGGCCGCGGCCCGCCTCACCGTGGGCCTGTCCGCGCCGGACCATTTCACCGCCCCGACGTTCAACCCGAAGATCCCCGGCAGCTGGCTGGTCGACCTCAGCGGCATCGACCTGGACCCGCGCCTGCCGTCACCGTTCACGCCGGACGGCACGCGTCCGACGGGACCCGCCTGGTACCAGACGCACACCGTCGCCTACGCCCAGGAGCTCGGGCACGACGTGCACCCGATCGAGGCGTACCTGCGCCGCGAGACCGGCGCGTACCTGGACCCGTGGCACGACCGCCTCAAGACCGCGTACGTCGACACCCTCGCCGACCTCGGCGTCACCAAGGACCTGGACGACGCGGCGTTCCTGGCCGCGATGGAGCAGCACAAGCAGAACGACCCGGCCCTGGCCGCCGTGCTCGCCGCCATCAAGGCGACCGTGAAGGGCGGCGTCGGCAAGCTCCGCGAGCGCCCCCAGGGCAAGTCCTACAAGGAGGGCGAGCCGTGGCCGGCCCTGCAGCGGCCGACCTGGCGCCCGGACATCCGGGCCGCGGTCATCAGCAAGGCCCGGGTCAACATGCACCGCAAGCTCAACAACATGGTCAAGATGACCGGCCTGTACCCGCTCGCCGTGCTCTCCGACTGCGTCGTCTACCCCAGCCCCGGCGACAGCCCGCTGGACTTCCTCCCCTACGCCGCTTCGGGCAAGCCGCAGCCCGGCGGGTTCCGCCTGGGGGCCACGCCAGGCCTGGCGAAGCTGGAGGGTGTGCAGTCGATGCTGTGGGCGGTCGAACTGATGGAGAAGGGCCTGAACCCGGCCCGCCACATCAAGGGCGGCGACGCCGTCCTGGACGAAGGGGAGTAGGCCATGGGCGATATCGAGGACGCCATCGAGCGCGCCGACCGCGAGGCATTCACCCGTCAGCCGCCCAAGACGCTTACGGCCCGTATCAACTACCTGCTCAAGCAGTTGGGGACCGCGAAGGCGGTGGCGGCTGAGCTCGGCATCACCGCCGACTCCGTCAACCGCTACCGGCGCGGCGCGAGGAAGAACCCGCCCAAGGACATCGCCGCGAAGATCGACAACGCCGTACGGCAGCGATGGCAGCCTCAAGTACGCAAGCGCCGGCGCCAGCAGGCCGCCGCCAGCGGGATCACCGTGGAGACCCGGGCCCGGTTCGGCTACGCGTCGTCCGCCGGATCGACCGACGACGGCCGCTTCCGCCGCCTCACCGTCCGTCTTCCCGCCGCGTACGCGCAACGCCTCTTCGACGCCCGCGACACAGGGGCCAGCGACCAGGACATGCGTGGGATCATCGCCGAAGGGTTTAAGGAAGTCTATTTCCAGGACGGCGGAGGCCGCGCCATGGGACTCTCGGACGTAACCCTGAATGACATCGATTACCTGGATCTGGATTTCTGAATAGGAACGAAATCATGACCGCTGAATTCCCGCTGAGCCGAAGCACGATAGTTGTCACAAAGGCAGGCTTGTTGTCACTTCGCGTCGGCGTCTGGCTCTTCCTGGGTCCTGGGAGTGGCAACGCCGGTGCAGGCCAGTACTGCTGTGGCGGCATCGTTGAGGAAGAGCATGAACGTCCATGACGTCTCTGCCGCGTCGATGCGGCCGATGCGGAGGGGCTCTTCTCCTGCCTGTTGGAGGCGGTCGACGGTGGCGGCGAGGGCCAGTGTCGGTTGGCCGCGCTTTTGGGTGAGGCGGAGTCGGGTCCGGTATGTGTGTGCGAGCTGATTGGCGGGGACCAGGCCGTCCCAGACGATGAAGGTGCCGCCGCTGAGCAAGGCGTCGCGCGCCGGTGGGCAGGCTGAGGTCTGCGCGTTGAGCATCGCGGCGAGGTCGTCGCGGGTCACGCGGTGACCTCGCCTATGGGTGCTGCGTCGAGGTGCTGCCTGGCGGCGATCCAGATCAGTTCGAAGGTCTCTGCCGTGATCTCAGCGGCGTCTTCGGCGTCCTGCCAGCCGTCCAGAGAGCCCTCGGCTAGGACGCCGTAGCGCCGCTCGTAGGCGGACATTGCGGTGGGATCGGCGTGGTCCCTGAGCGCGAGGACTTCAGTGAGAGCGGCTGCCGTGACCGGCAATCGAGCCGCCCCTTGCAGGTCGACTTGCCGCCTCGCCCACCCTTCGTCGTCGAGCTCCAGGTAGGTCCAGATGTCGTCCTGAGTGCAGTGGGTCTGGATCCACATCGTCATGGACCTATGATCGCTGATCTGTTCGGCGAGGCGCGTCGATGGCTTGGGCGAGAAGGTCAGCGTGGTCGTCGAGGAGGCGCTTGAGCTGACGGTAGTAGGGGTGGTCCTCGCTGCGTCGGAGCCAATTGCCGACCGTAGTGCGCTGCCGCATCCAGAGGTGTCGTGCTGCTGGGTCTTCCGCGATGTCGGCTGGACAGGGAGAGAGGTAGTACTCGCCTTGAGTGACCCGGGCCCAGATGTGGGCGGAGACGGCGAGTCTCTTCCGGTCGTCGGAGACGGCCCGGTTTCCGGGCCTGATCTCCAACTTGTCGACCATGCGCTGCCAGACATTGGGCTCGAGCGTCCAGCTGGCGAGGGCCTCACGGCGGCGCTGATAGTTGATGAGAGGGGACGACTCCAGGTCGGCGGCGATCGCGTCGATGGCCATATCGAAGGCATGCAGGTTGTCCTGGGCGCGGATCCAGTTGCCGAGCAAGGTCCCGAATCCGATCAGCTTGTCACTGGCGCTGATGCCGAGGAACTGCGCGGCTTCGTTGAGGCCGCGCCCCTGGGCGCGTCGGACGAGGTAGGTGGAGGCAGTGCGTCGTAGGAGACGGGTGCTGATGCCGGTGAAGGCGCTCAGGTGTCGGTCGGCCCACTCCTGGGGGAGCAACGCGGGGACGTGCTCGGGGCCGTAACCGATACGACTCAGCGGGATCCTTTGGCCGCCTGGTTTGGTGCGGCGGAAGTTGAAGACGAGTGTTTCGCCGACGCGCTGGAACCGCTCGGAGCATTCTTCGCGGTGGATCTTGAACGCCCGGTCCCAGGAATGGTGCCGGATGGGAGGGATGCCGGTGCGGGTGCGGTTCTCGACTGGCGCCAGCGGTGCGAGCGCGGCGCGCAGGTCGTCGGCACTCAGGAGGATGTCGGCGGCGTGGAGGAAGGCCGCGCAGGCCCGGGGGTCGGTGGGTGGGGCGTTGGAGAGTTGCCGGGCATCAGGAGCGTGATGTCCGGCGACGTGCTGGTCGGCGGCCGTCACCGCGGTGCTGGTAGGTGCCGGTCTTGCCCGGGGCCAGGTGATGATGATCAGCGCGGCGACCAGTTGCAGTTCGGTGAAGTACTGGCTGGCTATTTCCGCGGAGTGCCCGGGAGCGAGCATTGCGGTGATCTTCTTCTGGAGTGTGAAGAGTCCGGGATCGGGGCGGTCCGCGGCACTGGCCTCGATCTGGTCGAGCCGGCCCTGGCAGAGGGCATCCCAAGTCCTGGGCCGGCGTTGGGCCTCGGGGTGTGGGTGGCGGCACTGGGCGGGGTGGAGGCCGGTGATGGTGGGCCGGGCGACCAGGTGGCCGTAGTTGCGGGTGCCGACGGGCTCGTGGCAGGTGGGGCAGAGGTGTTCGAGGAAGCGCTGGTGCCGCAGGCAGGCGAAGACCACCGGTAGTCGCCAGGCGCGTTGCCAGGGGCCCCCGTGCAGGTCCTGGACGGGGGAGCCGTCGCCGGCCAGGCAGGCGGGGCAGTAACGGACTGTGGCCGCGAACAGCCCGTCCAGCTGAGGAACTCGTTGGCCGAGCCGGAGGTATTCCAGGGTCCGGGCGATCGGCGGGTAGTGGGAGGCGAGAGGGGCCAGGGTTAGCGCGGTGGTCTCGACAGCGGTGAGGCGGGTCGCGGAGGCGAAGTCGGCGGCCTTGGTCATGGGCAGTTGGGTTGACCAGGCAGCCTTGGCCATGGCCTGGGTGTTGTTCTGGATGTCGGCCAGGCCGGTGCGGCGGAGGATCCGGTCTGGGGAGACCCGCAGGCGGTGGGAGAGGCGGAGCACGAACCCGGACAGGGACTCTCCGGGAAGGGGTTCCAGGCTCCGGCCGAGCTCCCGGACGTCGGTTTCCTCGGGCGCCTCAGCCATCGGCGGCCGGCCTTTCGCCATGGTCGTCGAAGACCGTGTTCCGTGGCTTCTTCCTGCTGGTCTTCTTCTCCTGGGGAGGGCGGACGTTCTGGGGGATCTCGGGGATTTCCCCGGCGTCCGGGTCGAGGTCGGCGAGGTCACCGAGGTGGATGGAGGTCCGGGCGAGAAGTTCCGGGGTCAGCTGTTCCTCGCCGTTGGTGATCGCTTCCGTGCAGCCGTCTTCGATCAGCCGTCGCAGCAGGCCGACGATGCCGCGCGTGCGGCGGAACAGGTACTCCGGCATCGCTCCGGTGGTGAGCATGCCCTCGAAGGAGCGGAACAGCCTGAGCTGGTCCTCGATCCCGGCGAGGTGGTCCAGGAACGCGGTGATGCCCGCGGGGGTGGAGTAGTCGAACGGGTCGAGGTCGACCAGGTCGAAGCGGCGCTCGGTCTGGGTGGAGGCGGCGTCGTTGTGGCTCCTGCCCTGTTTGACCTCGGGGAAGACCCATTGTTTGGTGCGCGGGTCGACGTAGGCACTCCGCAGCAGGCCCGATCGCGGGATGTCGACGCCGATCAGTACGAGTGTGACGTTGAGATCCATCAGTTCGCGGATCAGGTCCAGGGTGTCCTGGTCGTCCTCGCGGTGGAGCCGCAGTCTCGTCACGTCGTCGATCAGCAAAGCGGTGGTGTTGTGATCTCTGATCGCGTCCCGGACCGCCCGGATCAGGTCGTCCAGGGTGTTGGGGTGGGGGTCTCCGTAGACGTCCAGGATCGTTTTGCACAATGCCTTCGGCGCCGCGCGTACCGGCAGACGGCAGTAGGCGACGGGCACGAACAGGTCGCGGGTTCCCGGGGTCTGTCCGGGCAGGAGCTGGCGGTGGACGTCCCGCCACAGATCCTCGAAGGAGGCGGCCGCGTCGCACGCGGTCTCGGTCTTCCCCTGGAAACCCCCGCCGTTGACCATCAGGCCGTCGCGGGTGCCGGGCATGAACTTCACCGCGTTGTTCTGCAGCCGCCCGCGCATCAGGTCGGCGACCCTCACACTCATCGGCGTCTCCTGGAGACGCATGTTCACGTGCGTCGCGGTCCGGTGCAGGTTATGCAGGGCCCGGCGCCTGGGGCTCAGCGCCTCGTACTCCTGAAGCGACAGGCGCGATGCCGGGATGAACGTTCCGCGTGCTTCCCGCCACTGCTGCCACCCTTCCCATCTGGTGCGGTCCGGCGGCGGGCCGACCCGTAGGAACTGGATGATCGGGTTCTCATCTGGCGCTGGCCGGTCCACCACGGTGTTCCTCTTCCTCGTCGTCCTCGGGCAGCAGGAACACGTTGCGTTCGCGGAAGCTCGCCCCCAGCCGGGGCGGCGGCTTGGGGACAGAGCTGACGGCCGCCTCCCGTCGGCGGCGGCGTTCGCTGTCGACGGCGTCCTGGGTCTGCTGGGCCCGCCGCGGCCACTGCAGCACTGCCGCCGTCATCTCCTCCTGCCCCGCCGTTTCCTCCGGTGCTTCGGGCCTCGCGGCCGGGCGGTCGGCGGCGGCGGCCTTGGCCTGGGCGACCTCGCGCGCGTGCTCGGTCCGCTGCGATTTCTTCATCTGGGTCGGCCACTGGCTGACCGGGATCCGTGATCCGATCAACTCCAGCAGGACGGGCATGAGTTCGGTGTCGGACTTCGGCCTCATGCCGCCGGCCGCGGCCTTCCGCAGGAGTTCGCGAACGCGCGCGTCGCCGAAGGCCGGCATCTGCCCGACCGGCGGCATGCCCGTCCAGGTCAGAGGATGCCAGTCGTGGGTGATCGGGTCCTGGAAGTAGACGTGGCGCCTGTCCCGGGGGTCGCGCCGGATGACCCACTGGCCTTTGTGTTTTCCTCCGCGCGTTGACCGGTTGCCGCGGTAGTCGTGCAGGACCTTCTCGTCGTCGTACCAAAGTCCGCGGATCTTCACCCCGCGTCGGGCGTGGATGCGCACGTAGTGGACCGGCAGCAACTCGTAGAACAGCTCCGGCGAGGGGATGTCCATCGCGAACCCCGTCTGCGCGAACGAGGCCGCGAACAGGGAGTTCGGGCTGTGGGACCCGTTCGGGTCCCAGCTCGGCGCGTACTCGCCCAGTTTCCGCGTCTGCCAAACGGACACGATCCACGTGGCGATCAGATGTTCCATCTCGTCGACGGTCAGTACCGCGTCGGCGGCCGGGTCGGCCCCGCGGTCGGCGGTGTCGACTCCGGTGTAGCCCGTCAGCTGCTCGAACAGCAGTTGCCTGATGACGCCGAACGCCCGTTCGCAGGCGGCCTTGTCGGTAGGGCGCATGACCCGGGCCGGCAGGACGTTGCAGCCGATCACCCGCTGGACTTCCACCAGGTGATGGTTGCGGTAGACAGAGCCGTGGTCGGTGGTCACGGTCTCCGGGGTGAAGAACGGCAGGCCGGCGACCTTGTGCCCGGCGAACTCGGCGATGACCGCGGCCGGGATCCCGGGGTAGGGCCACTCCAGCTCGTCGCCCCAGTCCGCCCGCATGGGCAGCGGCATCATCACGTCCCGCAGCAGCATCGCGACGTCCACCGACGTATCGGACACGAGTGTGAGCCGGAACGCGATCAGCGAGTGTGTGTAGACATCCAGAGCCAGCGTGAGGTGCACCTTCACCGGATCGCCGAACACGCCCTCGCGGACCATGACAGGCAGGATCGTGGTGTCCAGGGCGACGACCTGACCCGGCCGGTGGATCACCACATGCCCGTTCTTCATCGGCAGTTCCGCCGACCGGGCATAACGCTGCCGGGCAC
The DNA here is from genome assembly GCF_023701745.1 of Streptomyces sp. RKAG293. Taxonomy (NCBI): domain Bacteria; kingdom Bacillati; phylum Actinomycetota; class Actinomycetes; order Kitasatosporales; family Streptomycetaceae; genus Streptomyces; species Streptomyces sp. RKAG293. Next base: position 103,593 of record NZ_JAJOZB010000002.1, read on the forward strand.
CGCCGGGGCCGAACCATGCCCGCCAGGCCCGGCGGAGCGTGTCGTAGCTCGGCACCTTCGTCTCCGGGCCGAAGGTCTCGCGGACGTACTGTCGGATCATGCGGTCCTTCGTCCGCATAGACACCTTCGCCCCGCGCAGGGTCTCGTCACGGACCGCGAAGACCGCTTCTCGGACCTCCTCGCTGACCTTCGGATCGCCCCCGCCCTCCCGCAGCCAGCGGTCGTCCGCGCAGCCGATCAGCCCGAACCGCCTGCGCGCGTTCTCCCACCGGATCAAGGTGCGATAGCCGACGGCGTCCAGACCCAGCAGTCTTGCCTGCTGCCGGTCCAGGGCCAGCAGCTCGGCCACCTTGGCCAGGCGACGGCTCGTCAGCGTCGTGGTGCCCGGGTCGTACTCGGGCTTCGGCTCTCCCGGCCCTGGCGTCAGCGGATCGCCGCCGCGGAACCCGGTGGCCACCTCCTGCAGGTGGGCCAGCCTGAGCTCGGTGAGCTCCGGCCTGCCCTTCTTCAGATCCTTCACCGTCTTGGCCTGACGGCCACGGTCGGCCCCGCCCGCAGATGTCCGTGAGGACGACCGACAGCCCGGATGGTTGGCCAGGAACCGGAAACTCACCCGCTGCCGTGTGCCGTCGGCTCCGACCAACTGCACCCGCCCCAGGTGCGGCTCACGTTGCGCAACGATCCACTCCGCGCCGTCCAGCACCAGCCCGGCCCCGGGCGAAAGATCCAGCACCGCCGCCGCGTTCATCGCCCCGCCTCCGCGGCCAGGAGCACGGGCGAGCGATCCTCCAGCGGCTCAGTGAGGTCCACCCCCAACTGCCGGAGCCAGAGCAGGTGCAGCAGTTGGGCCCGGGCCACCGGCTCACAGCTCGTCGACGCGGCAAGTTCACCGAAGGTCAAGCCCCGTTCAGCCTGGACGAGCAGAGCAGGCCGCAGCCTCAGCGGATCGGTCCGGATACGTCGCCTCGAGGAGAACGCGTCCAAGGCCGGCCCTGTGTGCTCCCGCCATCGAGCCGCCACCATGTACTGCCAGCCGCAAGCGACGGCGACCTCGGCCGCCGCAGCGAAGGACTCCTGGTCCGCCTCTTTGATCAATCCTTCGGGACGCACGTCGATAAGCCAGACGCCCGAACGCGTCACTACGAGGAAATCCGGCGTGTGATTCCTGCGCTTTCCAGCGGCGATGAAGCCCAGTACCAGCGGCTGCGAGACGACGTGGACCAAGTCTCCGGCGAAGTCCAGAGCGAGCAGCAGCCGGGCCTCTTCCAAGCTCTCCGTCCCGCGATGATGCTCACTGCTGACCATGAACTGAAGCCCCGGACGATGATGCTGCCCTCGCCACCAGGAAAACCAGCGGATCGGATCGCTGTCCATCATCGGCGACTGCACGAGGTCCCGTACGGAGCAGGACATGTGCTCCCGGCCGCTCTGCCACGTCACCGACCACTCACAGGGCCAGCCCTCACCCAGGTCCAAGCCGGGCCTGCCCGCGTCGACGGACACCGCGACGAGAAGGTCATCCCACCTGCAACGATGGGACCACAGAGGCCCTCGAGCAGCCGACTGGACTACCCTGCCGAGCTCAGCGCGTGCTTCAGCCATGACCTCATGGAAGCGTCACGGACCGTCGGCGGCCCCCGGTCTTCGATACTGGTGACAGAAAGGCTGCAAAATGGCCGTTGGTGACAAGCAGAATGCCTCATTGGTGACAACCAGCTTGCTTCACGAGGCCCAAACGGCCAGCTCGCCCCGTCCTGAAGGTGACAACTATCGTGCTTCGGCTCACCCGCCCATCGACCGCGACAAGAGCCCGCTTCCCGACGCCGACCACGACCCTGTCCGCGTCGCCGACGCGCTGCGCCGCAGCCCACACTTCACCGCCGCCGACGCTGACGCCAGCGGCGACACGGTGTGGTTCACCACCGAGGCCGGCATCAACTACAAGCTGACCTTCAAGGACCCGGAGCCCACCGACGACGACCTGCTGCCCGAGCCGGTGCTCACCGAGGCCATCGCCGCAGCGATCCTCAACCACCCCGGCTTCGTCATCGCGAATGCGGACTCGCCGCGCGAGGACACCATCACTATCCAGACCCGCAACCAGGTGCGCCACCTCCTGGTCCTGGACGTCGACCGCGGCAACCTCCTCGCCCCGGAAGACCTGTCCACCCCGGCCGTCGACGTCGCCCTCGCCGCCGACAAGCTGCTCGCCAGCGACCCGAGCGATGCGGAGCGCGCCACGGCCGAACTCCTCAACTACGTGGCCGCCACCTGGGACAAGCAGGACCTCCCGCTGCGCGAGCACGCCCAGGCCGTCGCCCGCACCCTGCGCACCCGGTAGAACCCGATCAGCGCGCAGCCCGACCACGGAAAGAGAAACCATGACCGCCGCATTGCCGCCCATCGACCACGACAAGAGCCCGTTAATCGACGCCGACCACGACGTCGTCCGCATCGCTGATGCGCTGCGCGCCAGCCCGCACATCCGCAGCGTCACCGCCGCGGAACCCGGCGAGGAGACGATCTGGTTCACCGACGACCACGGCACCGGCTTCGCCCTGGCCCTGACCGGCGAGGAACCGTGTGCCGACGACCCGCAGACGGTGGCCTACACCTGGGACGCTGTCGCCGCCGCGATCGGCAACCACCCTCACTTCGTCCACGCGGAACTCGCCAGGGACGGCTTCGGCCCGGAAAAGCTCGACACCATCACCGCCCGCACCCGTACCGGCAACGAGTACACGCTGAAACTGACCGTCGGCCTGCCTCCCCACCACGGCGTCCCTGAAGAACCGCCCGTCGCGGTCGCCGACATCCTCCACGCTGTCGGCCAGCTCCGCGCCCACCTCACCAGCGACCCCGCCGGCGTGACGCTCAACGCGGCTGCCGATCTCCTGGAGCACATCGCCGGGACCTGGGACCAGCAGGACGACCAGACGCGCCAACGCGCCTACGTCCTGGCTCTCTCCCTGTAGAAGGGATCTCACCCATGCCCCCATCCACGGCCACCCGGCGCGCGTACCGTGAGGTGACGACCCGCCGGGAGGACCAGATGAGCGCGCAACCCGACCACGCCCCCGTCACCGCCCCCGCGCCCGCGCCCGGGGCGCCGGCCGAACTCCTCGCCCAGCTGCGCACCGACCGGCGCGCGGACCGGTGGGTGCCGGCCTTCGAGGGGCAGTGGGCGGCCGCCCTCGAGGAATCGCGCCGCACGTTCTCCCTCGCCAAGCTGTACGAGGTCGTCCAGGAGTGGCAGGGCCTGATCGCCTCCGCTCCGGCGGTCGACGCGTTCGTCGCCTCCGGCTACGACGACAGCGACTTCATCGACATGGCGGAGCTCCGCGGCAGGCGCCGGTGAGCGGACAGCCGTACGCGGTCCGCTTCTCCGCTCCGGCCGCCAAGGTCCTCAACGTCCTGCCCGAGCACGCAGAAGACACCGTGTGGGACGTCCTGGACGCCGCCGCCACCGACCCCTGGGGGTTCCGGCAGTTCAACGCCGACGACCCCGAGGGCCAGGACGTGCGCCATGCGTCCGTCGGCCAGCTGTCCCTCACCTATTGGGTGAACCGGCCGCTGCGCCGCCTGTCCGTCCTGACCATCACCTGGCTCGGATAGCCACCTGGTGACAACGCCCCGCCCCCTGGCACTCGAACTGTCAGGGGGCGGGGCGTTTTGCATTGTACGTGGGCTGTGCAGCCGTCCAGGTATGTCAGTGGACTGGGCCATCATCGGTGGATGCCGCAGAAGAAGCCCCTCCCGCCGACCTACCAACAGCGCCTGCTGGAGCAGCTCGACGCGATCGAGCAGGACTACCTCACCGTGCTGGAATCCTCCGAGATCCAGTACGTCAACCCGAACAAACCAGGCAGCGGCATGTACATCCTGACCGCCGCGAACTGGGGATGGGGACCCAGCAGTCCCGCGCTGGAGACCTGCAGGATGGACCTGCTGCGCCGCCTGCGGGGCTGGGAGCCCCGCTTCCGGCTGCTGTTCCCGCACCCGACGCCCGAAGCAGCGACGAAACTCAAAGAGGGCATCGAGCATCTGGAGCGCTGGCTGCTGCGCGAAGGGACGTGGAGCGACTGGTCCGTCCCACAACAGATGCCGCAGGCGGTGCAGCTCCTGCAGGCGACGGTGCAGCAGTTGCGGAGCCTGAGCGATCTCCTGCCGACGGACCCGTGGCCGGTGCGCCTGACCGTCGACACCAACGCCCTGATCGACAATCCCGACCTCGCCGCCTACACCGGCCAGATCGGGCCGCGCTACATGGCCCACCTGCTGCCGGTCGTGCTGCGCGAGATCGACGAGCAAAAGCGCACCGGCCGCAACGACGCCCTGCGCGAGGCGGCCAAGAAGGCCGACCGGCGCCTGAAGGGACTGCGCACCAACGGCGACATCACCGTGGGCGTGCGGGTCGCCGGCGACGTCCACGCCGTCTTCGAGTACATCGAGCCCAAGTCCGAGGCGCTGCCGGACTGGCTCGACCTGGACGTCCCGGACGACCGGTTCATCGCCTCCACCCTGCTCCTGCTGTCCCAGCACCCCGGATCCGCGTGGTACGTCGCCACCAGCGACATCAACATGCAGACCAAACTGGCTGCCGTATCCCTGCCGTTCATCGAACCCCCGGACCCCTCGTAGGCCCGGCCGCCCAGGTGCATGCTGCCGCAGCGCTGCGGGTCGATTGCCTCAGTTGGCCGGCGGCAGGGCCAGGGCTGGGGTGGCTGTCCCGTAGAACACCGCCCGGAGACCGGCCACGGCCTCGGTGATCGCCGATTCGCCGTGGTCCTCCAAGCAGGCGTCCATCAGCTTCTGCGCGGCCTCGGCAAGTGCCGGGTCGTCCGCCATGCCCAGCGGGAGCCCGGCCGCGGCGACCCTGGCCATGTGCGGGGCCAGCGTTGCCGCCTCTTCCACGCTGCGCCGGTTCCAGTCGTGCACCACCCGCGCCGACGGGCGAGCGCCACGACCGCAGCGTTCCACGTACTCTCCCGTGCCTGCCAAGCGGACCAGAACTCGATCGCGGCCATGCCCCCCATCCGCCATCGCGTGGTCCGGCTCATCCAGGTCACCTGGTAGATCTTCCGCGCTGTGATCAACTCCGCGGCCGCCACGACCAGCTGCTGCATCTGCATCAGCCGGCGTTCACGTTCTGCCTGGACCGCATCGATGCGCTGCTGGCGTCGCGAAAGCCAGAACCCCAACCACACACCCGGCAGCGCAACCGCCCCGCCGACCAAAGCACCGATCACTGTTTCCATCACGCGCACAGCATGCGCCGCTTCCTCCGCAGGGGCGGGGGGAACTCCGTTTCAGGGACCAGGCGGAGCACCCATCAACTGTTTTCCCAGCTAGACGCGCCGAACCATGACGTAGTGAGGGTGTGAGGTGGGGGCGTGCGACGCGTCTCTGTGCGCCCTGGACCCGCCCGCCCGCCCGCCGGACGATAGGCCCATGGGCACCCGCGACCAGGACGACGTCGCCGGCCCGGCGCGACAGCGCCGCCCGGCGGGGGCTCTGGGCTGTTCACCTGCTTCCGGTCCGATGACGACTGAACGCGTCCGGTGTTTCGTCGGCGGCCGCCAGCCGGAGATACGGCCGGTGCATGGCCACGAGGTGTTCGATCTCCTCTGGGGCGAGCCGGCAGTCTGGGCAGTCCACGGGGTTCGGTACGCCATGCTCGCAGGGGGCGTTGTAGCCGGCCCAGAAC
>NZ_JAJOZB010000003.1 GCF_023701745.1 Streptomyces sp. RKAG293
AGACGGGAGGTAAAGGCACCCCCACCCCGTACCTAGACCGCATCTACCGCCGCCTCTGCCAAAGCAGCACGCGCCTACGGCCCGAACTTCCCCCGGAGTTCGGGCCTCTGCCATGCCCGCGCCGCCGCCTCTACCGCCCTGTCGCCGGGGTTGCGCGGCTAATCACCGCCCTCTCTACGGTCCGACTCCCCTGAACGCGCACAGCCGCATCCCTGTCTGAACGCCCCGGCCCCACACCAAGGGCGGAGAACACGACTGCGACGCAAGCCCACGCCAAGGGCCTGGATCCCCAGGGGTCCAGGCCATCACCACACCCACCCCGTCGTAGATCGGGGTTGCGCCGCTAACCACCCACGTCTCTAACGTCCGGCTCCTTCCCACTCCCACCCCGGAGGACAGCACCGTGCAGATCCCCCTCGCCATCTCACCGGCCGCCCTGGCCGCAGCAACCGCCCTGCTCACCCAGAACGTCCTCTACACGCTCGCCGCAGCCGCAGCAGGCTCTCTGCTCGCCCTCGCCGAGATCGGGGCGCGCATGCGTGCGGACCAACCCCGGCGGCAGCGGCACCGGATCGAGAACCAAGCGCTGATGCGCATCGCGCAGACCGAACCCGAACGCATGCTGGAGATATCCGCCCGACTGCCACCCATGGCAAGTCCGTTCGCCCGCGAACCGTCTCCGGCGGAAGGGCCGGCCCCGCCTGAACCGGTCACCCCACCGGGTGATCCGGCAGCGGGCGGGGCGGCGGGGGCGAGATGATGTCCGGCATGACCGAGGCCGGCACCACCACCGTCACCGCCCGCGTCGCCTACGGCACCAAGCAGCTGCTCGCCGACATGCGGCCGCTGTTCAAGGCCGAGCGGCAGCGGGCGAGGGCGCTGTCGACGACGTCGCCCTGGGACTGGGACGGGCTTCCCGGCCGGGAAGCCGCCACAAAGCGGGCGCAGTGGGCGATGTACCGGGCGCACCTACGCGAGGCCGGTGAGCTGGCCGACACCCTGGACGTCCTGGTGGCCTTCGGCGCGCGGGCCGAGCTGGCGGCGCGCGGCTGGGACCAGGACTGGCCGGTACTGCCGGCGCAGGCGAAGAACCCCGGACGCTGGCCCGGGACACGGGACGGCGGCTGGCCGGAGCGCGTGACGGTACGCCTCCCGGCCCCGCTGGTGAACCAAGTGCTGGCCGCGTGCTGGCACACCAGCGAGGACGCGATCGGCAAGCTGCGGGACTGGCGCGACAAGCACCCGGACATGCTGCCGACGAAGGCGTTCCGCTACGCGGCCGAGGACGCGGCGCTGGCCGAGTACGAGGAACTGGCGGCTCAGGTGACGACGGCCGGGGAGATCTGGCGGGCAGCGGTGCAGCGCGGCATCGCCGCCGCGCCGGTCATCCGCGAGCGCCAGGCCGTCGCCGTCGACGCCTGAGTGTCACGCTGTCACGCCCTCTGCGGCAAAGGGGGCGTTGAGGGGTCTGTGCCCAGGTCAGGTGGCTGTCGCGGGGCAGCGTGACACCCGGCGTGACAGGCAGCGTGACACCCGGCGCGACAGCTACGAATCGTTGCGCATCCGGCGCAGCACCCCGCGGAGCCCGCGGTTGCGTGCGGCCTGGTTGAGGCGGCACGGCCCACAGTAGATGCCGTCCTCAGGCGGAACTTCCATGTCCGTGTACCAGTCCACCGGCGTGTCCACCGCCAGCTCGCAGTCCGCCGTCGCGCACGGTCTGACGGCTTCGGCTTCCGCTTCGGCTGCTTCCTTCTGGGCCCACTGCTGCAACCTGGCCCGCTGCGCTGCCTGCTGTGCTGCCCGCTCAGCCTCGTGCCGGGCTTGCTCCGCCGCCCGGCGCTGCCGTTGCCGGTGCTCGAAGGCCACCTTGGTGCGGATGTCGGTGAGCGCCGTCAGCAGCGGCTCGAACTCACCGCGCTGCTGCGCTACACGACGCCAGACCGGACCCTGCGGGCCATGCTGCTGCAAGAGCTCCAACGTCGTGAGCACCAACGGCACCCTGCCGGTGAAGTCGAGATAGCCATCGCCGCCTACGTACTGGCGTTCCTCAGCTGCCCAGTGCTCACGGGTCAGCTCGCCCAGGGTCTGCATCCGGTTGGCCAGCGCGCGCGGGCCGGCTCCGGTGAACACGAACGCCAGCGGCGGCCAGCCGGACAATCCGGTGCCGGGGTAGAGCGTCTCCCAGTACGCCACGCTCCCCGCCTCCCTGGCCCGGCGTGACGTCCAGGTGCCCAGCGCGGCTGGGTCGTTGACATGGCGGCGGTAACAGGCCGCGTACGCGGCGAGCTTGTCGGCAACGCGCTGCACCGGCTCGGTGTTCATGTCCATCTCCAGCATCAGCAGCGGCAGCCCGGCCTCCTTCGCCCGCAGCACCGCATCCGCCCGCACGTTCTGCTTGCCCGAGCTGGCCAGCGCGTGCGGGACCTCGGTCCGCCACGAGGAGATGTCGCCGATGCCGCCCTCGGTGAACGCGATGATCGTGGCGTTCACGCCCATCGCGTGCGGAGCCCCGCCACGCCCCGCACCCCGCGCCCTCCCACCCATCTCCTCCGGCCCGCGCTCCAGCAACCTTCCCGCCGCATCCAGACCGGCCAGCGTCAGACCCCACAGCTTCTGCGACGGCTCCCCGGTCCGGTCCGGCGCACCGAACCTCCCGGACGGGCCCGCCGTGTTCCCCTCCGAGACCACCTCACCGGCCGCCTCCAAATCCAGCAGGGCGTTGCGGATCACCTTGTTGTCGGTCAGGTGCGGGCGCACCAGGTTCAGGATCTGCGTGGCGGTCGCCACCTTCAGCACACCCAGCACCCGCAAGGCGTCCTTCTGATCCCGGACCGTCGATCTCGCCTTCGCCATGTGGTGCCTCCCCGTACGGCTGCTGTGCAAGCTCCCCATGGTCGCCTGCCAGTACGACAACCCGCCCCGGCCCCTTTTCACCGGCCGACGCACCAGCGGCGGCCACGCCGCCCGCACAGGGCCCGCCGGAGGCAGAGAACGACCCTTTCGAACCCTCGCGTCCGCCCACCACCCAGCCGTACCCGTCTCTTCTCAACGGGTACAGCAGGGGGTGGGAGGCAAGAGGGTTGTCAGGGTTTCCAGTGACGTCAGGTCAAGGGGTCTGAACTGCGGAAACAGCAGATCGGGGCGCGCTGCTGTCGGTAGTAGTCACGGGTGCAGAAACGGTAGGAGCAGCGGGAGGAGGCCCGGGAGCCGGCCAACTCGGCCCTGCCGGTCAGCAGCTCCATCACCACCGCCGCCTGGTGCCGCTCGCCGCGCAACATGCGGGGCGAGCACTTCCGCCGCCGCGCCGTCTCCGCGGTGACAGCGGCCGAACCTGGCCCGGTAGCGGCGCCGTTCAGCTTCCCGTCCATTGTGCACTTCACCGGCGTCTCCAAGCCGGTCAACCGCATGAGCAACGGCGTGTGAGCCGGCCGGCTCCCGCGAGGGCCAGGAGGAGGAAGAAGAAGCATCTCTCCCCTACAGGGAGAGATGTCGGCACGGGCCGCCCGGTTGCACTCCTGGCCCGACCTGGCCGGATGCGGTGCAACGGCGCTGCACCGGTGAAACCTGCCGCGAAACCTCCGGCGAAACCCACCGCGAAACCCGTCACGAAACCTGCCGCGAAACCCGTGGCGAAACGTCCGCGAACGCCGATGGCCGCTCACGGACTGTGAGCCAGCGCCGGAGTGGCTCCCCGACTCCCAGGTCGCCTCCCAGCACCATCACCACCAGGGGGAATGCGGTCTCAACCTCCTAGACATTCCAGACATTCAGTAACCTTCCCGGCTCTCAGCTCCGTGCGCCTCCCAGGTCATCCGAGAGCTGAGAGGTTGCCCAGCGTGAGGCTGTGGACGTTCGCCGCTTCCACGCGGCGCAGCGCCGTGTTGCTCACCGGGGGCGGGTCGCGACGGCATTCTGGGATGCATGAACAACCGACGCCGCAGCCGACAACGTGCCCGCGCCATCGCGCTGGGCGTCAGCCCAGAAGAGCCGGCACCCCGCGCCCCCGTCGTCGTGCCGCTGCCCCACCCGCCTCTGGCCCCGCCGGAACCGGCGGAACCGCCAGCCCCCACCGCCGAGCGCTCCTGCTGCCGGGCCACCCGAACCCGGCGCGTCAGCATCGGTGGCACCGTCGTCATCACCCATACCCACCAGGCCCACTGCCCCGACTGGGGCCACGCTTCCTGAGGCCGGCCGCATCGGGCCCACCGCGGTGTTCCGCCGTGGAACCGGCCGGCGTTCCACGATTCCACGGGTGTCCGTTTCCGCCTGTTCCACCCCCTTGCCCGGATGGTTTGCCCAATTCCTGTGTGATGACTGCCGTATCTACCGTTCCATGCCTTTCCATGCCCTTTCCTTTTGGTGCGGACGGGTCCGGTGCAAGCACTTGAGCAACCGCCCACCTGCATTGGGCCTGGCCGCCACCGCGACGCTGTACCGCGTTCTTGGCGCCGTGACCTGCGGTAGTGATGTCCGCGGAACACCCGCCAGGCCGCTCGCCAACCGGCGTTCCACTACGGAATCGAACTAGAATCGAACGATGAGCGGCGAGCGAGACGGGGAGCAAGCGGCGGATCTGCCAGCGGCCGACGGGCCGCTGGTGCGCGTGCGGCTGCACGACGGCCAGAAGCTCTACGCCGTGGTGAAGGGCCGCCGCAGGGAACGCGACGGCACCTGGTGGTACCGGCCGCAGATCCACCTCCCCTCCGCCACCGAGCAGCGCGGCCGCCTGGTCGACGCGCCCGCGCCCGTCGACTTCCACGCACCGGCCGACCGGTGCGAGCGGATCGAGGGCCAGGCGTACGACACGGTCCCCACGGAACGGGACGGAGTCGCCCCGGTCTGGAAGGTCGAGGAACCGGTGTACTTCGGCCCCGAGCGCGGCCCGGCCCGCCTCGTGCACCGCGGCGACTGCCGCGCCGTCCGCGACATCTCCCACCCCGCCAGCACCGAGCAGGCCCGCGCCACCCTCGCGCAGCCCGACGCCGCGCCCTGCAGCGTCTGCCGACCGGATCGGCCGCTGAGCCGCACCGCATAACCGCGACCGGTGGGGCGCAGCGCGTCGATACTTTCGCCGCTTTTGCGCCCAGCTGCGCAGTGACCCGGTCACTGCGCAGCCATCGCCGACGGTGATCGACGCATCGCCAACGGCGACCCTCGCGCTTGCGCAACCGGTGGTGAGTTCAGCCGCGAACCCTGGTTAGTTTCCAGCGGTTCCATGGTTAGTTCCACCCATCACAGCAGGTCAGACCTCATGCGCAGCAGCCGTTGCGCACACGCGGGAGGATTGCGCAGCGGCTGCTGCACCCGATGCGCATCGCTCCCGGCCGGACCGTGGTGAGTTCCAACGGAGCCCTTGGTGAGTTCTCCTCGGGGACCGTGGTTGGTTCCCCACCCCGGGCAGGCCGGCGCCCCGTGCGCAGTGCCGGGGCCGTCGTCGGTCAGGGTTCCAGGCCGAGGGAGCGCAGCACCTTGCGCCCGTCCTCGATCTGCTGCCGGGCGGCCTGGACTTCCCGGCGTGCGGTGCGCAGCGCGTCCCGCACGCCGTGCAACTGCTGCTTCGGGGGCGTGTCCGCGGGCGGGTTGCTCGTGGACAGCAGCGCCGCGCGGCGTCCAGGAGGTGGTTGACCGCCGGCGCCACCGTGTAGCCGTCGCCGTCGTCGATCTGGGTGGCAGCCAGGTCGGTCAGCGTGCGGTTCACCCGGGCCTGCAGCAGCCGCGACCACACGCCGCCCAACGCCTCGGGTCCGTCGCCGTCCGCGCGCAGCGTGTTGCTGATCCCGGCGACGTAGCCCTCGCGGACCGCCTCCAGGTCCAAGCGGTCCGTGTCGATGGTCGCGGCGGACTCCACGCAATACAGCAACATCCCCAGCGCGACCGCCCGCAGCATCGGGTCCGACACCGGCAGCTGAACCCCGATCGTGCGCAGACAGGCATGGAGCTGCGCGGTACTCAACAACGGCTGATCAGTCACGAACGGGCCCTTCCACGGCGCAGCTGGCTGCCCACCAGCTTGCCGATACCCGCCCCTGGCCCGGGGCGGTTCGGGCGAACCGCCCCGTTCGATCCGGGGCCGGCGGTACGTGAAACCGGTGACGTACGCGCGGGGACGTTGACGTACACGGCGAGACAGGCCGGGTCCGGGCCGGCGGGCCGAACGCCTGTCGGAGCCAGAACAACCCATCATGAGAGGGCGATGCGGGGCCCGCAGTCTCTTTCAGAGCCTCGATGGGCTGGGGTGCTGGCGGGGCCCCGCATCACTTCCGTGCCGCAGCTGGCCCCGCTGTCCGAACTCCGCCACCCGGCGCCGGACCGGAGCAGCCGCGTTCCTCGACGCCCTCGGCGGCGCCCTGCTGATCCGTACGAACGCCCCACACCGACCGTGAACAGCCCGCCCATTACAGCAACCGGAAGCATGCCCGGCTACGGGCCCCGGCGAACGGGCTTTCGTCCTACTGAAAGCCTGGAAAGAGGCTCAGCGCCCAACCGAAACGGCGAGGTGCAAGGCAGCTTAACGGACACGTTTTCTTAACCGGTGTATGGATGGGAGCACCTGGTGCAATGCGGCTGGGAGGAGGATCTTGGGGCAATCAGGGCAGCAGCTGCAAACCAGCTGAGAGGGACGCTCTTTCGGAATGCGCGGGCGCTGCCTGTGCAGAAGGGTCTGGTGACTCATGAGTATCAAGCAGCGGATCGCCGCCACCGCCGGCACTGCCGTTCTCGCGTTGGGCGGACTGATCTTCGTCGCACCTGCGGCCCATGCGGACAGTGGAGAATACGTCTGTGCGTGGCTGGTACACGTCCAAGATCAGGTACAGGCACTTGTTTGTCAGGGAAACGGGGAAACCGGGCCGGGACACATCACTGGAAATGTTGGTGGCTCGGTGTTCTGCACTCGCTTTTTCCCGTCAGGTGGCGGCGGCATCTACGCAGGGGTGAGCGCGGACGGTTGTAGCTGAGCCCTTTTCATTCTGTCTCTGACTGAGCGTCTTTCATCCTGACTCTGTGAGGGTGAAAGTGCAGGTCAGCAGGATGGTTGGTGACACGGCGAAGCCTCCGTCGTTGGTGTGGTGATCTCACTCATCGCACCAAGGGCCGGAGGCTTCGTTGGTCCACGCTCGACGTCCCGGACGAGCTTGTCGAGCGTGTCTCCTGGCTGCTCCACGCCCGCGGCCGCCGTCAGTCGGTAGGGGCGGGGTGCGGAGTGCGGTTCAGATCTACCGGCGCCTTCTGCGACAGGCCGTCCAGCGCCCCAACGCGGGTGCGAGGAGGGGAATCAGATGCTGGGTCAGCCGCGGCGCGTCCGGAGCGCTCCAGACCTCGGTCCTCGCTGCGCTGTGGGCGGCCTTGAGCGTACCGGCCGTGTCAAGGCGGAAACGGGAGGCGCACCGATGTCGGCTCCGGGCGGGTGAGCCGGTCGGACCGCCAGGAGAGAAAACGCGGGTCGGGCAAGACGCGGGCGATAAGCCACACGTCCGACCCGCCCGCGAGCGCCTCAGCTGGGCTTCCAGCCGCGCACCTCCAGGTGCGTCAGCTTCGCGTCCGGCTGCAAGCGTCCGGTCTCGACCAGCCAGCCGTGCACTGCGGCGGCGACGTCGCCGCCGGCCGCGTCGACCTTGGCCTTCCATTCCGCCGCGTCGAACCCGCCGGAGCCCTGCCCGGCCCCGGGGCTGGCGCCGTAGGCGCGTTCCTCGGTGCCGTCGTTGCGCTGCACCACCCCGCGCCGCAGACCCGGGGAGTCGATGCGGGAGCCGGCGGGGTGGGTGAAGGCGCCCTTCTTTGCCCGCACCGTGAACGCGAGCTTCCCGCCCTCGGCGGCCGCGGTGTTCGCCACGACCGGGCGCAGCCGGGCGGCGCCGGAGGCGATGTGCTGGCGGGCGGCGCGGGCCATGGCCGACTTGCCGGGGGTGCCGACAATGTCCTTGGTGCGCACCCGGGCCCGGCGCGGCTTGGCCTCGCCCGGCTTGGCCTTGAGCAGTCGCCGCTTCACGTTGGGCGCGGCGATCCGCTTGAGGTCGGCGACGTCGGAGGCGCCGCCGGCCTGGACCTCCTGGACGACGTCGCGCAGCGCGGTGACGAAGGCCGCGCCCTTGTCCTTGGTGAAGAACTGCGAGACCAGGGAGGAGTTGCGGCCGATGATGTCGCCGACCTGCTTCCTGGTGTAGCCGGCGGCCAGCAACTCGTTCGTCAGGCGGGCCGCCTCGTTCAGCTGCGGGGCGGCCGGACCGCCGCGGCGGCGTCGGGGCGTCATGCCGGTCCTTCCGTCGGGTGGGGGTGGTGGCCGGTGCGCTGCGCGTCGATCCGCCTGGCGAGGTCACCGAGGGAGCCGACGAGGGCTTCCACCGTCCCCGCGTCCATGCGCGCCTCGATCGCCCAGTCGCACCACTGGGTGCCCAGACGGCGCAGCAGCGCGGTGACATCGCGGGCGGACGCGTACATCTGCCCGTCATCGCCCGGGACCAGCGGAAGGGTCAGGGGCTCTTCGCTCATCGGGTCGCCTCCTGCATCTCGGCGAGGGCTTCGCGGCCGATCGCCTGGTGGGACAGCAGTTCGTCCTCGGTGCGCGGGCCGGTCAGTTCCCAGGGGATGTGGCCCTTGCGCAGGTAGTCGCCGGGGTTGCCGTGGTACGGCCAGGCGACGTCGGCGGTGGTGTAGATCGCGTCCGTGCGGAAAGCGATGACGGAGCGGGCGGGCAGGTGTAGGGCGCCCACCGACACGTCGTCTTCCCGCATCCGGGTCGACAGCAGTGCGGCGCGGGCCCCGGACCATACGCCGGCCGACCATTCGGGGTGGGCGTTGGGGTCGCGGGAGAAGCCGTTGTCCTTCTGCCAGACGATGGTGTTGTCGTCGATGCCGATGATCTGCGCGCCGTCCGGGGCGTCCTGGCCGACCGGCACGGTGCCGGTCACGATGCGCGGGCGCTGCGCGAAGCCGCCAATGCCGTACAGCAGGATGCTGCGAACTCCCCGGGACGCCAGCCGGGCGGCCTCCCTCTGGCGTTCGTCCCCGTGCATGGCCGCCTTGGCCTGCAGGGAACTCCACGCGTCCTTCAGCTTCTTGGACCACGCCTTGAGCGGGTCTCCGGACTGCCACACCAGTCCGTCGAGGATCTCGATCCGCCACGGGGCGACCGGGTTGTGCAGCGCCACGTTCAGCTCCGCGCCCCCGGCCCAGGTCACGAACGTGCGCCCGCCCTCGGACGGGTACTCCCACGCCCGGTCCCCGGCGGCCGGCGCCGGGAGGATTCCCACGTGGTCCCAGCCGTCGGGGACGGTGACGCGCACCTGCCAGTGCGACGGCGCGTACAGGGCGTTGACCTTCTCCTTGTCCGACATCGCCGCGAACGCGCTCGGGGTGATGCGGCGCGGGGCTCCCACCCCGGAGGCCCAGGTGTGCTTGGCGTAGGCGAAGGTGCGGTCGAGCTCGACCAGGCGCGGCAGCTGCTCGGGGACGTTCGGTGGCAGGATCAGCTCGGTGCGGCCCTGGCCGGCGGTGGCGTGCATGAGGCCGCGGATCTCCTCCGACATCACCGGATAGCCGTCGGCCCACTTCGCGCCGGTCTTCGCGGGGATGGTGCGGGTCCACAGGTCGCGGCCGGTCTGCGACGGGGAGCCCATCAGCGTCACGTCCGACCAGTGCTGCTTCAACGCCTTCCACAACTCGACGAAGGCGTCACGAACGGTGGCCGGGTCGGCGTCGCCGACCTCGAACCACTCCCCCACCGAGCGGATCTCGGTGTGCTGGTCGCCGCGCTGCCACCGGCCGACGGGGTTGCGCGGGTGGACCAAGTGCCCGGCCATGCGGTCCTTTCCGCGGGAGGCCTCCACCTTCCAGGCGTCCCCGGGCGGTGCGTTCAGCCAGGCGGCGACGGCGTCGCGCAGGAACGGGTGGCGGGCGGCGTCGGCGTGCCAGGGGTCGCCGGCGGTGATGTAGATCCGCTCCACCGTCGCGGGCAGCACCGCGTACACTGCGGCCAGGATCTCCGCGACCGACGCCGCACCGAGCTGCACGTGCACCGTCTGGTCGCGGTGCACCAGGACACCGGTGGTGGTATCCAAGAACGCCATCGCCCGCGCCTGCTGGGGGAAGTTCGGTCGGGTCGACGTCAAGTTCGGCGTCACCGCGAACCACCGGTCCCCGTCCGCGCCGGCCGGAATCGACGGGAGTTCCCGCTCCCCCAGCCCTTCCGGTCCGGCGACCTGCACGGGCGTGGTGACGGCGGCCGCCACGGCCGGGACGTCAACGTGCTCCTGGTCGTCGGCGACGGTCTCGGTGACGTCCGCCGCCGGAGGCACCGGTGTGTCGACAATGTCGGTGACTTCGGGCACCACTTCGACGGCCGGAGCAGGCGGTTCGGGGCGGCGCAGGTCCGGAACGACCGCACCCGGGGCAGTGATCGTCTGTGCGGGCGCTTGCGAGGCGATGTGATCATCCGGGCGGGCAGGTGCCGGTGAGGGCGCGTCAGGCCCGGAGGCGGGCGCTGAGGGGCCCAGGGAGGGCACCAGGGCGACCACGTCGATCACCGCCAGGCCGGCGGCCGGGGCGAGCTTGTCGGCGGACGCCTTGGCGTACGTCCCCAACGACGTCACCCGCTTGTCGCGATCCGAGGTCAGCTTCGCCAGCGCGGCCGTGACCTTCTTGATGTCGTCCCGCACCCGGCGCAGTTCCGCCAGGCCGGCGGTGTAGGTCTTCGCGTCCATGATGGTCCTTTCCTTACTGGCCGGGCTCTTGGGTGCGCGCCATGTCGACGAACCGGGACATGTACAGCTGTGCGGCTACGGTGATCTCGGCGGTGGGCCCGTTGCGGTGCTTGGCCACGTGCAGGTCGGCCTCACCGGCTCGCGGCGACAACTTCTCGTACGCCTCTTCGCGGTGCAGCAGGATCACCATGTCGGCGTCCTGCTCGATAGATCCCGATTCGCGCAGGTCGGAGACCATGGGCTTCTTGTCCGCCCGCTGCTCCGGTCCGCGGTTGAGCTGGGACAGGGCGACGATGGGGATCTCGAGCTCCTTGGCCAGGAGCTTGAGGCTGCGGGAGATGTCGGAGACCTCCTGCTGCCGGCTCTCCGGGCGTCGACCGCCACCGCCGGACAGCAGCTGCAGGTAGTCGATCACCATCAGCTTCAGGTCGACGCGCTCCTTCAGGCGGCGAGCCTTGGTGCGGATGGTGAGCAGGTCCAGGTTCGCGGAGTCGTCGATGTGCAGCGGGGCACCCATCATCTCCACCGTCCGGCGGTCGACCCGGTCGCGCAGCTCCGGCGGCAGGGTCGCGGCGTTGATGTGGTGCAGCGGCACCCGGGCCTCGGCCGCGACGATCCGCTTGACCAGCTCCGGGGTGCCCATCTCCAGCGAGAAGATCACCCCGTGCTGCCGGTCACGGATCGTGCAGGCTCGCAGGAAGTCCACCGCCAGCGTGCTTTTGCCCATCGCGGGGCGGCCGGCCACGACGATGAGCTGCCCCGGCTGGAACCCCTGGGTCAGGGAGTCCAGATCGACGAAGCCAGTAGAGACGCCGGTGAGCTGCCCGCCGTTGCGCTCCTGCGCTTCGTAGTCGTCGTGGAACACGCCGAGCGCTTCCCCGAGCATGCCCATGCCGTCGTCGGCGCCGTCCTCCATCGCGGCCGACAGCGCCAGCTGCGCCCGCCCGGCGATCTCCTGCGCGGATGCCTCGCCCTTGAGGACCTCGTTGCGGTTCGCGGTCAGCGCCGCCAGCAGCTCCCGCTGCTTCGCCTTCTCCCGCACGATGTCGGCGTAGTACTCGCAGTTCGCCGGCGTGAACGCGGACTGCACCAGGCCGCTGATGTACGGCCGGCCGCCGCAGCGGTCCAGCTGCCCCTCACGGTGCAGCCGAGCCGACACCAGGACCGGGTCCGCCGGCTCGCCGGAGGCGAACTGCGCCAGGATCGCCTCGTAGATCGTCTCGTGCGCGGGCCGGTAGAAGTGCCGGCCCTTGAGGATCACCAGGGCGTCCTGGATCGCTTCCCGAGACAGCAGCATCGCGCCCAGCACACCGCACTCGGCATCCAGATCGGCCGGCGCCTCGAACTCGCCGCCCGCAGCGCGTGCGGGGGGGATCTCCAGGTCGGTCATCGGGAACTCCCGGCGCTCTCGTGCTGGCGCCGCGCCAGAGCCTGCGGGTTGCACGTCTCGCACGGCACGTACTCACCGGTTGAGTCGAAGGACATGCGGTGGTGTTCGTCGCACTGCCCGCACCACGCCGTGGCCTGCACCCCGGACTTCTCCACTGGCACCTTCGAGCGGTCAACGTGGTCGATCAACTTCTTCCAACCATGGGGCGCCATCTCCCGCGCCCGGTCGGCCAGCCACCAGGCCGGGAAGTTGTTCGCCAGCAGGAGGGCCGCGTCGTTCTGCAGCAGGGCATGCACCGACGGGGTGATCGGGCGCTTGAGCGCTTCACGGTACGCGGCAACGATCACAGCGACATCCGCGTCCTGCTGCGAGCGCTGTCCGGGCAGCTGCCCGCCGATGATTTCCGGCGCAGCCTTCGTCTCTCTCTCCGTCACGGCAGCACCACCCACCACGCCAGCCGCTTCGCGCTCACGCGCCTCTTGAGAGAGAGATTCTTTAGAAGAAGAAGGAACCGCCGCATGGGTGCGGCTACCCTCGCCGCACCCATGCGGCGACCCTGGCCGCATGGGTGCGGCTACCCCCCCTTCAATCTCGTCAGGGGTAGCCGCATGGGTGCGGCTACCCTCGCCACCCTGCGCGGCCTGCGCTTTTGCCGTTTTGGCCGCCTCGCGGGCAGCCGTGCGTGCCACCTTGTCCGCCTCACGCTTCGCCGCACGGGCAGCAGCCCGCTCGTCCCAGCGCTCGTGATCGAGCAGCCGGTACAAGCTGGGGATGTGGCGCTTGGGATTGTTCGGGTCGGGCCGCCGCTCGACCTCCAGCAGCCCCCGCTCCTCCAGCCGCTTCGTTGCACGGTCGACGGTGTCCACCGACCGGCCGATGCACTCCGCCAGACGCTTACGGGTCGGGATGTTAAGGCTGAACTCGTCCTCGTCTGCGGACTCCCGGCTGCCCGGGTCCATGAACGACGCCAGCGCCGCGTACAGGGCTTTTTCGACAGGCTCGAACGAGCCGTCGCGGGCGAGCTCCGCATCGAACTTCACCCAGTCGAGGGTGGCGTCGCTGACCACGCGGGGGGCGAAGGCGTTCACGCCGCACCGCCCGTCGTGATGATGCCGTCCGCGGACAGCCAGTCCATGGCGGCCTGGACGCCGCAGGAACTGGTAGAGATCGGGAAGTAGCGGTTCATGACCGCGATGCTGGAAGGATCAGCTTGTGGATAGAGGCCGGCAGTCGGCCCGGTCGCGCGCGCAGAGGGGATCGTGCCGACACCGGCGCGGCGGGTGACCGGCCGGGCCGGGGGAGATGGATCTGCCGCAGGTCGGCCGCGAAGGCTGCGGCTGCGGTGGTGCATGTTTGTCACGTACGGTCCCTATCGGTAGGGAACCGCAGATCAGCGATCGAGTGTGACGCGAAGCACGTGACGCCTAGTTCTACTGGGCTACACGATGCCTGTCGTTCTATGCTCTTGGGTAGGTGACCACCGGGCCTCGGTCCAAGGCACCAGGCGCGGTCACCGCGCTGACCTACGACTCCACGTTGGACGGTTTGGACGCCGTCCGGGGCTTTGGTAGAGCAATGGGGGAGTCGACTCCGGAGAAGATGGCCGTTCCTGTTGACGCAGGGCGGCCATCACCCGTTTACGGGCTTCGTTGCGGTGGAAATGAGCACCTTGGCCGAATTGGCCTGAAACGCATCATCTGCGTCATCCTTCCGTGGGCTTCCCCGGCGGACCGGGTACTCGGAGCACACACCCTGCCAGAGTTCACGACTGCGGAACGCGACGGCGCGGCGATTGCCCCAAATGAGACAGCGCCGCGCCTTAACTGACGTTCGGTCATCAGTTCGCTTCCTGATCCACTTCGTGCACGTTTGGCGGGCGGAAAGAGTTCCCGCTACGCCTTGGTATCGAGGTAGTGGAATCCGGGCTTGGGATGCATCAGGAAGTCGTGGTGCGAGATGTTCCAGGCGTATGCGCCTGCCATGGAGAAGGCGACTACGTCGCCGACACCAATTCGCTCCATAGGTACCTGACGTGCGAAAACATCCTTCGGCGTGCACAACTGACCGACCAAGGTGACCGGTTCATCGGTCACCTCTGGGCCGTCGCCAGCATGCGGCAAAACGACGCACGGCTGGTTGTGCTGCTTAGTAACCGGAGTTCGGAATTGCATCGTTCCGCCACGGAGTACAGCGAACCACTCGCCGTATGCCCGCTTCACGTCCAGCACCTGGGTGACGTACCACCCGGCGTAGACGCTCATAGCGCGGCCAGGCTCGATGCGGAGGGTCTCGTCCGGGCCCGCCAGCTCGGCGACGCTCCGGCCGTATGTGGGCCAATCGAAAACAGAGCTGGGATTGCCGTAGTCGACAGCCATCCCGCCGCCGAGGTTGAACTCCGGATGAGCGACACCCATCTTGTCCAACCAGGCGCGGCCCCAGCGAAGGATCTCGGACGACTGCTTCACCATGTCTTTCGCATCGAGGCCGGACGCGAGGTGCGCGTGGATGCCGCGCAGGCGGATCGACGACGATGCGGCCAGAATCGGGCGGCAGAGCTCCATGAGGTCCGGATCCATGCCGAACGGACCGCTCATCGCCAGTGCGGCACCAGCTCGGTCACCCGCGAGGTTCACGCGCAACATCACATCAACGGTCCGACCCGAAGTGTGCGCAAGTTCGGACAGGCGCTTCAGTTCGTACGGACTCTCGACATGGATGCGTTCGACGCGCAACTCCATCGCGCGCACCAGCTCCTGGTCCGTCTTGCCCGGCCCACCGAATGCCAGCCGAGCGTCGGGCAGAACTGACCGGACGTGCTCCAGCTCGCCGCCGGATGCCACCTCGATCCCGGCCACGTAAGGAGCTAGCGCCCTGAGGATCGGGGCATCGGGGTTGGCCTTCGCGGCGTAGAAGACCTCTGGTGCGCCCGGTACTGCGAGGGCGGCCTGGATGGCCGATGCGTGTGACCGCAGAGCGTCCAGGTCGTAGACGTAGGCAGGAAGCGAGCCGCTGGCAGCCAGCCGCGTCGCTTCCTCGGAGATGGCGTTGGTGATCATGGGCATCCTCTCGGTCGTCATCGGACGGCCAGTAGCAGTGTCAGATGAGCGGGAAACTGTGCTCGATGACCAGGCTTTGAGCGGGCGTGACGGTGGTTGTGACCTCAACGGCTCTGCCGTCAGCGGTCCGGCCGACGTGGAAAATCTCCGTGACCGTGCGTTCGGGACTGATCTCCAGGAACTGCGCCTCGGTAGTGGTCGGCAGCCGACTGGGAATGATCCGCTCGGTTGCTTCGACCTGCGGGTAGCCCAGGTCCGCCAGCGCTGTCTTAATGCCCCCTGTGATGACGGGGCCGGCTTCCTCGAGGACCGTGCCCGCAGCGATATCCAGCGGGAACCACGACGCATTGAGCCGGACGGGGATGCCGCTGGCGAGCAGCCGCCGCCGCCGAACGAGGCAGGTCACATCGTCGCTGGACACGCCAAGCGCTTCGGCCACATCCGCCGGCGGCCGGGCGTGTTCCACGGTGATTTCGTGCTGAGGCTCCAGACCGAGCGCCCTGACCTCGCTGTCGAACGCCCCCCGAGCGCCTTGGTGCTCGCGCGCTGAGCGGGAGTAGCGGGCGGCCGAGTGCAGCATGGGAGGCAGCCAGGTGACCAGCGTTCCGCGCCCCTGTTGCGGCCTGACCATGCCTTCAGCCGCCAAAAGACCCATGGCCCGGTTCACCAGGCTGCGGGAAGCGCCATACCGCGCGGCGAGTTCAGGTTCGGCAGGGAGAACCGATGCTGACGGGTAACGGCCGGCTCTGATCTCCTTGCGGATCGTGGCCGCGATCTCGCGGAACCCCAGCTTCTGCGGAGGCTGCTGCATAGGTCTTACTCCCTCTTGTTGGTCACGTGCTCAGTCAGCACGTTAGATCATCTCAGCGAAATACGCCAATCGTTTGGTGTTGCTTGACGAGTGGCGGGTGATGGGTCCAGTCTAGCGATACGCCAAACGATTGGCGTTAGCGCAAATCGTTCAGAAGTGGCTCTTGCTCAGCAAGGGCACCGACATGCAAAAAACGGCTCCCCGGGTGGTCTTGGCAGAGACCCGAGGAGCCGCGCACAGGCCGTCCAACGATGAAGGAGAAACGACCCGTGAACACGATTTTCGCAGGTACTCGGACTGCATCGCAGCACACCGGATTGGTGCAGGTGGAGACGCTGGCGCAGCTGTCGGCGCTGACCGGGGTGCGGGCGGTGGAGTGGCTGGAGTCGCCGGTCGAGTCGGCGGCGGACCGGGCGGAGCGGCTGGAGTTCCTGGCCGATGTGCTGCTGGGCCTGGACGAGGGCGACGAGGTCGCGGCCCGCCGGGTGGCGGCCCTGTACCGCGAGGTACTGGAAGAACCGGCCGTCGCCGTCGTTGAGAAGGTCGACCCGGTGTTCGGCCCGGTCCGCCACCTCCAGACCCTCCCGCCCATCACGGCGCCGGCCCTCGAGTTCGCGGCGGTCGCGGCATGAGCGCCGACGGTACGGCCGCGACGAAGTTGGCCCGGCTGCGGCTGCAGGCGGTGGTGACGGTCTGGATGGTCACCGGCCTGGTCGCCTCCGGCATGGCCTGGACGCTGGGTCTGCAGACCAGTTGGTGGCAGCGCGTCCTGCTGGGGCTCCCGCTGCTGGCCCTAGTGGTCCTGGACTGCCGCGACGCCGACCTGGTGGTGGAGGCCCGGATCGCCCTGACCCGGGGCCTGGCCACGCTGGGCTGGCTGCAGATCCCCCTTGCCGTCGCTGGCGGTTCCTGGCTGGCGGGCCTGTCCTCCCCCGTCTACACCCGCGTCGCCTTGGCCGCCGTGATCGGCCTGGTCGGCGCCCTGTTCCACTACGCCCCGTCCGCGCCGGCTCCCGCCGGAGGTGCCCGATGAGGTTCCGCTCCGACCGCAGCGTCGAACTGGACATCGCGATCAACCGCCGGGTCCGTGCCGCCGAGGAGCGCCAGGCGCTCGCCGAGCAGCGGGTCCGCCAGCTGGAAGCGGCCCTGGAGCCGCAGAGCGTCCTGCGAGCCGAGAAGCAGCAGGAGCTGGCTGAGCTGCGGCGGCAACTGGCGCACGCGCAGGACGCGCTGGCGGCGGCCGAGGACACCCGCATCACCGTTGAGCTGCTGCGCAGTCTGCTGGCCCAGGCCACGCAGGCGGCCACGGCGGCTGGCACCGACCTGGACCCGCACTGGCGGCTGGCGGCGGACGTGTTCGCCCTGAAGCTCCCGAACACCGCCGCTGAGCCGGCTGCTGGAGGTACCCGATGAGCACCACCGATTTCCGGCAGTCCCGCCGCGACGCCGAGACCTCGCGGCGTGAGCAGGACCGTGAGGACCGCCGACAGGCGCAGGAGGCGCAGCTGCAGCGTGAGCAGCTGGTGCTGACCGCGAACCTGCAGCGGGCGCGGCTGCAGGCGGAGGCCGACACCGCGGCGCGGGAGCAGGACCGGGCGGACAGGGCCGCCGCTGCTGAGCGCGAGCGCCTGGCCCAGGAGATCAAGGACCGGCAGCGGGCCGAGCGGGTGGAGCGCGAGCGCCAGGTGGCGGCCGCGGCCGCGAAGGAGAAGGCCCGCCTGAAGGCCAAGGCGAAGGCCGAGCGGCGGGAGCGGCGCAACGCCGCGGTGAAGGCGGCGCCCGGGTTCGTGTCGCAGCACCTGGATCTGGTGGCGGCGCTGGTGGTGATGGCGTGCAGCATCATTCCCGCCCTGATCTCCCAGAGCGCGTCACTGTCCGACACCGGCATCACGGCGCCGACGGCGATGGGTTGGCAGGGCTCGCTGCTGGTCGCGCTCCTGCCGGTGATGCTGGAGTGCTCCGCTTGGGCCGCTACTGCCGGCGAGGCCAAGGCCCTCGCGCAGGGCCGCTCCCCGTGGGCGTACCGGATCGCGGTCTACCTGTTCGCCGGTCTGGCGGCGTGGGTCAACTGGCAGCACGGCAACAACGCTGGCGGTGACAAGTACGGACTGCTGCTCGGCAGCGTGCTGGCCGCGTCCTCGGTCATCCCGATCGCGGTGTGGCAGCTCGTGCAGGTCGGCCGGCACCGCGAGGTCAAGGCGAAGCTCAAGGCTGAGCGGCTCGCCCGCCGCGAGGACCGTCGTACGACTAGGGATCGCAAGCGCCTCTACGCGGATGTGTGGCACACCGCGCAGCAGTTGCGGGCCATCGCCGGTCACCGGCGGCTGTCGATGGATGAGGCGTGGCAGGGTGCGTACGCAGTTCATGAGGGCGCAGGCCCGGAGGCGCTGCCTGCCGACCTGATGGTGCTGCTGTCGGCCGAGCTGCTCGGCCTGCGGGCCGAGGCCGAGAAGGGCTTGGCGGACGTCCTCGGAAAGCTCAACGAAGCCCGCGCGCTACGCCTCAAGGTTTCGGGGTCGGCGAAAGAAAACACGTCCGTCCAGGCGACCGAGAACGTCCACAAAGCGTCCCCGAACGCGTCCAGCGGGAGGGACACTATCCCCCCCACGCACCCCGGTAACCGATCTCTTCACAGGGCTGCACAGCGCGCCCGGAAAACGGTATCGCCGCAGGATGCGCCGTCTGTCCCCCTGTCCGCGCCCGCGCGCGAGGACAAGCCCGCCCGTACGCGGAAGCCCCGCCCGCCGCGCCCCGAGCGGACGCTGTCGGAGGGGGCGAAGAAGGCAGCGCGGCAGACCGCGTTGGCGTCCGCCACGGACGCTGCGGCGGCCGAGAAGAAGACGTTGGAGGACTGGGCTGCGGACGAACTGCGGGCCGACCGCAAGGTGACCTGGCACGCCGTACAGGCCGAGACGCTGCGCCGCCGCAAGGAGAACGACAAGAAGGCCGTGCAGCCGTCCCGGTCCTGGTCCTACGACCGGCTCACCGCCGCCAAGAAGCGTGACGGCGGCGATGGTTCCCTGCACATCGTGCGGAGCGCCTGATGGCCGCCTACGCGAAGTACTTCGACCCGGACGGCGCCCGCTACGGCATCCCCACCTTCCCGTTCCGGATGGCGCCAGAGGAGTACGCGACGCGCCGCCAACTGCGGGCTCTGGGGCTGCGGCCGGGCGGACAGCCCGTCGCCGGCCAGGTGCTGTGGCGCTCGCGCCGTCGCAAGACCGAGGCCGCCTACCTGTTCCTGATCGCGGACGCCAAGCCGGTCCGCCCGATGACGCCCGCCAAGTGGGCGTCCGTGCACGGCGCGCTGCGCGCCCGGCGCACCTGCCGGCTGTGCCACACCGAGCGCGAATACGAGATTTCCCGGCGCCTGGGCGCCTGCACCCCGTGCGCCGACGGTTTCACCGCCGCCGCCTGAACCACCGAACAGCACAGCGCGGGGCCGGCCATAGCTGCCAGGCGGGACCGGCCCCGCTCCTCCCCGGCACGTGAACCGACACAAGGAGTGCGTTCAGGATGACCGAGACCAACCCCACCGGGCACCTCGCCCCCGCCGTGGTCCGCCAGGCGGCCGAACTCGTGGTCGCCACCCAGTTCGGCTCCCCCTCCATGCTGCAGCGCGAACTGAAGATCTCCTTCGACACCGCCATCGCCCTGCTGGACCGGCTGCACACCATGAAGGTCGTCGGCCCCCGCAACGGCCCCAAGGCCCGCCCGGTCCTGGTGCGCCACACCGACCAGCTGCGCGACCTCCTGGACGCGGCGACCCCCGGAACCGGCGCGACCCTGGCGACCGTGACCCGCCTGCCCTACACCGACGACCCCGACCTGGACGGCCCCGGCACCGACAACAACCCGTACGACAGCACGCCGCCGGTCGACTTCACCAAGCCCACCGGACCGGCGGACCCCGGACCGACCGCCCCGGCCGGGCCGCCAGAGCCCTCCCGCGAGCCGCTTGAGGGCACCGTCATCACCGCCGACGCGTGGGAGACTCGCGCCGACCCCGAGGGCGACGCCCCCTGGATCCACCCGGCGCTGCTCACCCGCGAAGGCCGCCGGGCCCGGTACGAGTTCCTGCGCCGCCAGTCGCGGCGCCAGCTGCGTCGCTGGGTGGCCCGCCAGCGCAGCGCCCACGGCGTGGTTCAGCGGGCGGTCCGCGGCACGCGCCGGGCCCACGTCTGGGTCCGCGGCATCGAGGGCATGAAGGCCCGATCGGACCTGCAACTGGCATTGGCCACCACGGCGGAGGCCAACCGGGCCGCGCGCCGGGCGAGCGTGGCGATCCTGGACCGCAAGGCCAAGCAGAACGCCGCGCAGAAGGCGCAGCAGGACGCGAACCAGTCCGTGACCATCGCGGCCGCCGCCAAGAAGCACGCCCGCAACATCGTCCTGGCCCGGGCCGCGTCCGTGTACGGCACGGCCGGCGGCGTCGACCTGGTCGCGTACGGCTACGAGGGCGTGTGGGGGCTGCTCGGCGCCCTGGCCCTGAACCTCGGTGCCGCCTCCTGGTTCGGCCGCGACGTGGAACTGACCGAGGAGCAGCTCGCGCGCCTGGAGCAGGTCGAGGCCGGCATCCCGCAGAAGTTCGAGATCGGCATGACGCCGCGCATGTTCGAGGCGATGTTCCGCCAGGCGCTGACCGAAGACCTCAAGGTCAACATCGCCGCGCTGCGCGTCGACCCGCAGCCATGGGGATTCGAGATCCACGTATGGCTGGACCGCATGACGCCCGAGAAGATCAGCGACGGTCTGAAGCAGCTGGAGGCATGCCTGCCCGGCGTGCGCACCGGCAGCATCCTGCTCCAGCAGTCCGCCGCCTCCCGCAACGAGTGCGTGATCCGGGTGCCCGGACCGAACCCGTGGCAGGCCGTGCCCGAACTCCCCTACCGCGCCCCGCAGTCCCTGACCACGGACGCGATCCACCGGGCGCAGATCGGCGCGGACATGTCCGGCCGGCCCCTGGCCCTGCCGATGTGCCGCACCAACGTCAACGTCGTCGGCGCGTCGCGCTCCGGCAAGTCCACCATCCTGTGCGCCATCCTGGACGCCCTCACCGTGACCGAGGACCAGATCATCATCGGCATCGACTTGGGCAGCGCCGGCTCCGGATTCGGCGGGCTGCGTCGGGCCATGCACGTGGTGGTCACCAAGCCGCAGGACGCGCAGCGCGTCCTGCAGTGGGCGCTGGATGTCGGAAAGGGCCGCCCCGCTTTGTTCGGCCGACTCGGCATGGGCAAGAACTGGGCCACCTCCCGAAAGCGCCCCGGTATCAAAATCGTCGTCGACGAATTCCCGGCACTGGTCAAGGAAAGCCGCAAGGGCTACTTCGACACGGAGCTGAAGCGGATGGTCGGCTGGGACCTGGACGGCATGTTGGCCGAACTGGCGATCACCAGCGCCAAGAGCGATGTCACGATCGTCATCGCCGGACAGGGCGTCACCAAGGAGAAGGTGAAGGACAACACCTGGCTGACCGAGCTGCCGGTCCAGGTCCTCGGATCCTGCGACACCGACGACGTCGTGCAGATCCTCGGCGGCGGCGCGATGGCCGAGGGCTGGCGCCCGGACCGGCTCATGCCCGCGATGGGCGCCGCCGTCAACGACGCCTCGGTCGCGTACGTGATGGCCGGCGGCGACTACTGCGAGCCCATCCCCTACCGCGCCTGCTTCGCCTCCGAGGACGAACTGCTGCGCCGGGGCATCGAGCGGGCCGGCGCCGGGCTGGTCGGCATCGACGCCGAGTCCGCGGAGTTCAGCCCGATCCGGCTCGAGGACCTGATGGCCGCCAGCGAGAACCGGCTGGACACCTCCGACCCGCAGGACACCGTCCCGCAGCTGATCACCACCATTCGGCAGATCTTCGCCGACGCCCAGGACGCGGACGGCAAGGAGCCGGCCGGACTCGCCCCGGAGGAACTGGCCGCAGCCCTGGGCGCGGTCGACGCCGACCGGTGGGACCTGGAGCAGTTCGACGGCGACGACCAGGAGCAGCGGGTGGCCGCCCGGGTCGGGGCACTGCGCCAGGCGGTGACCGCCGTCCTGGCGCCGTCCGGGCAGACCTGGGCGCTGGAGAAGTACAGCGCCAAACTGCCCCGCGGCTACCGGCTCAAGGACCTCAAGGTGATCACCGGGGAGACCGCCCCAGCGTCCTGACCGGCACCGGAACCGGGTGGAACGCGCAGGTCAGCGGGGTGGAACCGGTCCGGAACCGGGCCGGAACACCCCGCCCCGACCGGAACGCGTTCCGCCCCCGCACCGGGCTTCCAGGCCCGTTCCACCCCGCTGACCTGCGGTTCCATGCCGTTCCATCCCGAGTTCCGCCCGAATGATCCCAGGAGTCCGTTATGCGTTCCACGTCGTTCAGGCCCTCCGATCCGGCCTCCGGGTACCACCGGATCACCAGCGAGCGCCGATTCCGCTACCTCGAGCAGGACCCGGCTCACACCTACCGCATCAAGTGGCTACCGGTCCCCGTGGCCTGCCTGATCTGCCAGACCGACACCAACTTGACCTTCACCCTCGATGAGGCGGCCGACCCGCTCGTGCACGTCGCCTGCCCCGCCGGCCACGCCTTCGACGAACCGCGCATCGACCGCCAGCACTTCATCACCTACTCCCGGCTGCTGTCCTACGCCGACCCCAACCCCGCCCTGCTGTGGATCACCGACGCAGGATTCGGGCAGGAAGACCCGCCGCCCATCGACTACGCCCACGACATCACCGCCGCCACACGCTACGCCGCCCGGCAGGCCAAACGACGCGCCAAAGCCCAGGTGAAGGGCGCGATCCGCCGCCCGCTGCGCACCGCGAAGAAGAAGGCCCGCAACGCGGCCTTCGCCCCGATCGCCGCCGCCTTACGCGCGGTCTGGGCCTGGCAGGCCGGCACCTCCCCCGAGTCCTCCCCGAAGACGGCACCAGCCTCGGCCGGGGCCCCGGCCGCCTCCTCGCGCACCACCACGTGCGCGGTGTGCCAAGGCGCCGGCCAGATCCCCGGCACCACCGTCACCTGCACCGAATGCGCCCGGCCGGCCAAGCCGCGGGCGGCCCGCTGCCCCGGCGGCTGCCGTGGCGGCTGGCACACCCTCGACTCCCGCCTGCACGAGCAGCGGGTGCCGTGCTCGGTCTGCAACCCCGGTGGCACCGCCAAGCCGGTCGCGCCCGCCGACCGGCGCGGCGCCAAGCCCACCAAGCCCCGCCGCGGCAACCCGACCCGGGTCGAGAACTACGGCGTCGTCGCCGACGGGAACATCACCGGCTCGGTCGTCAACAGCCCGACCACCCCGCACGACGACGCAATCCGCCGCCAGGTCGCCGCATCGGTCAACCGCGGCACCCAGCCCGGCAGCACGGCACACACCGGCGTCACCAGCGCCGGCCGCACCACCGGCCGGGTGCAGTCCACCGTGCGCGTCCACGGCACCAACAACTCGGTGATCGACGACACCACCAGCGACGCCACCACCCAGACCACCTCCGACTGACCGAAGGGACGCCCGCCGTGCTGTCCATCTCCGCAGTCCTGCTGCTGCTCCTGGTCGTGGCCCTGCTGGTCCGAAAGTTCGGCCTGCGTATCCCCCACGCGCTGGCCAGCGCCCTGCTCGGCTTCTACGCCGCCAGCTCCTCCTGGGGGCCGTCGATCACCAGCTTCCTGTCCAAGCTCGCCGCGATGCTCGGCCACTTCTCCCCCTGATCCCGATGGAAGGACTCCCCCTTGGGCGTCAAATACCTGCTCACCACGCCGGAACCGCCCACCTGGTGGGCCCGCTACAAGACGGTCGTGTGGGGAGTGGTCGGCCTGCTGATCGGCCTCCAGCTCTCCGGCACCCACGGCAGCACCCCGGCCCCCTCCCCCACCCCCGGAGCCACCACCCGGTCGCCATCACCGCACCGGCCGACTCCGTCGCTCACCCCTCGAAAGACCGCTCCAACTGCCCAGCGCACCGGGGGACCTGCACCGATCCAAATAGGCAAACAAAAAGTATGCCGGTTGTAGACAGGCAGACTTTTAGTCTGCATGATTGAGGTGTCGGGCAAGCCAGGCACCGCCCCACAACCCCACAACCAGGAGACCTTGTGTCCACTCAGATGAAGATCACCGCCGAGCACACCGGCCCCATCAGCCTCGACTTATCCGTTCAGACCGGCACCGTCCGCGTCACCGTCGACCCGGCCATCACCCAGGCTGTCGTCACGGTCGCCACCGACGACGACGAGGGCCTGGTCGCCGACGCGATCCGCGCCATCACCAGCACGGAGTTCACCCGTGCCGCCGACGCCTGGCTGAAGGTCACCGTCCCGCAGATCCCCGGCAGCAGCGGCTCCGTCCAGATGGGCGGCAGCAGCTTCCACTTCAACGGCGGCGTCGGCATGAGCGTGGTGTCCGTCGACAGCATCGGCGTGGGCATGCAGATGATCGGCAACGACGTCTACATGGGCGGCAAGAAGGTCATCGAGAACGGGCGGGTGATCGCGGCGACCGGCACGGTCGTCACCGGCACCGGCCGCGCCGGCACCCTCACCGTGGACGTGACGCTGCCGCCCCACTCCAGCCTCCGCCTGTCGACCACCAGCGCCAGCCTGCAGGTCCGTTCCGGCGACCTGGACAGCCTGGACGTACAAACGGTGAGCGGCAGCGTGGAGGCTCAGGGCGTAGGGCGCCTGACCGCCAACACCACCAGCGGCAGCGTCTACGTCGACTCGGTCGACACCTCCGTCGCGGTCACCAGCGTCTCCGGCGCCGTCGAGATCGGCGCCTACAGCGGCAGCAGTTTCACCGCCAACTCCGTCTCCGGCGCTATCCGGATGACCGCCACCCCGGCCGCGAGCGGCTCGGTCAGCGCCCGCACGGTCTCCGGTGCCATCGCCACCCGCGCCGCCACCCACCTGGACGTCCGCACCCGCAGCGTCTCCGGCCGCATCGACACCCGCTGAATCCGCCCCGGGGCGGCCGTCAGGTCGCCACACTCAGCCGGCCGCCCCGGGCCCCTTTCGCCCCGCACCACTGGTTCCCGACCACGGAGCAGCTCATGACCCGCACGAACCACCTCGACAGCCGCCGCTTCACCGGCTTACGCCGCACCCTGACCGGCCTGTTGGACTGGGTATCCATCCCCGTCATCGGTGCCGGCATCGCCGCCGCCGTCCTCACCCTGCCCAGCAGCTACTTCACCTTCGGCCCGGACTGGTTCACCCGCGCCGCGCACACCCGCGTCACCGTCGCGATGCCGTTCGCCCTGCTGTGCGGCGCCCTGGTCCTGAACCTGGTCCTGGAGACGATCGCCAACCTGACCAACCCGGATGAAGCCCCCGACCCGTGCGAGATCGCCGACGACAACGCTGACTGGGCCTGGCGCGCGGCCCTGTCCGTCAGCCAACTGCGCGAGACCGTGCAGCGCGGTACCCGGCAGGAGGGCAAGGCGTTCGAGATGCTGCAGGACTCCTGCCTGCTGCGCGAGGTCCACCTGCTCCTGGGCGACCTCGCCGACCGCTACCAGGACCGCGAGCCCGTCACCACCGGTCCCGTCGCGGGCATCGTGTCGACCGTCGACCAGCTGATGGCCGAAGACCTGCGCGCCAGCTCCGAGTACGTCCGACAGGTCGCGGTGATCCTCGGCGACGAGGAACTCATCACCGGCCCCGGCGACGTCGACGACCGGGTGCCCGCGCACGACGCCCAGGTGTAGATCCGCCCCGGGGCGGCCGTCAGGTCGCCAAACTCAGCCAGCCGCCCCGGGCCCCTTTGACCCCGCTCCAACCGGAGCAGGAGGAGATCCCATCCTTCCCGATCCGTGACGGAGCAACCACCTCATGAGCCCCCGCCCCGAGCCCGAAGTCCGCAAAGCCCTCAAAGACCGAGTGGCCGCCGCCCTGATCACCCGCGATGCGGCCAAGGAAAAGGCCGAGCGCACGTTCTGGACGACCATCGCCGCCGAACTCGACACCGGCTACTTCGGCGCCCAGGCCGACATCGCCGAAGCCCTCGACTTCACCCGCGACTACGTCCGCAAATCCGTCCAGCGCTGGGCACCCCAGCCCGCCAAGGAGCAGCCGCCGGCGAAGAAGTAGTCCGCCCGCGCTACTCGCCCAACCTCCCGGGGGCGGCCGTCAGGTCGCCAACTCAGCCAGCCTCCCCCGGGCCCCCGATCCCGTCCCACCGCCCCAGGAAGGCCCCGCCATGCCCGCAATCGTCTTCGCCGCCGTGTTCATCGCCTTATTCGTCGCCCACTCCGTGGGTGACCACTGGGTGCAGACCTCCCACCAGGCGCAGGCCAAGGGCCTGCCCGGCTGGCCCGGCCGCCTCGCCGACGCACGCCACGTCCTGGGCCTGACCCTCACCAAGGGCATCACCCTGGCCGCAGCCGTCCTCGCCCTGGACCTGCACATCACCGTCCTGGGCGTCACCGCCGGCCTTGCCCTGGACGCCGCCAGCCACTGGTGGGCCGATCGCCGCACCACCCTGGCCCGCCTCGCCCAGTTGACCGGCAAGAGCGAGTTCTTCTCCCTCGGCACCGGCGCCCACCCGGCCGCCCCGGTCACCGCCAAGGGCACCCCCGCTGCCCACCTGGGCACCGGCGCGTACGCCCTGGACCAGTCCTTCCACCACCTGTTCCTGTTCATCGCCGCGCTGCTCATCGCGACCGTCTGAGGGGGAGCTGACATGTCGGTTCAGGCGATGACGACCACGACCCTGCCCAGCACGTTCCGGTCCCAGAGCGCCCTGGCCGCCGCCGTCGACGCTGTGTTCGTCGAGGCGCTCGCCGAGGAACTGACCCTCGCCCTGGCCGACGCCGCCCCGGACCGACCGGCGATCGTCCTGCCCGACCTCGACACCCTCCTCGCCCAGGCCGGGATCGTCACCGGCCCCAGCGCCCCCGATCCCCGCGCCCCTTCCCGCACCAGCCATCTGGCCGCAGCCGGCGGGCACCTGGCGGCTCGCGCCGCCTGGTGGCTGCTCAAGGCCTCCGTCTACGCCACCGCCGTGATCCTGCGCTACGTCCTCGTCACCAGCTGGCGGCTGCTCTTCGGCACCGGCCCCACGCCGACACCGGCCCAGCCCCGCGGACGGGAGCAGCTGCTCCCGTCCGAGTTCCTGACCGCCACCAGCGCACACATCGCCGAGCGCGGCTGGACGCAGTTCACCCTCGCCTCCCGCCGAGGCGTGTGCCTGCTGGGCGCCGAACAGGCCCTGCTGCAGGACGGCATCGGCAACCGGCACACCGCAGAGCGCGCCAACTCTCACCTGCTGCAGGTGACCGGCGCCCGTTCGGTGCCCCGCTGGAACGACCGCCTGACCCGGCAGGAAACCCAAGTCCACGCAGCCCTGCTGAACGCCGCCGCCCGCGCTCGCGCCGCCGGCGAATAACCCCTGCACCGCCAGCTCCCGACCGAGGAGACCGCCATGCAGATCACCGTCGACTCCCACCAGCTCGGACTGTTCGGCCAGCGCCGCCTCCAGAAGGACGTCGCCCGCCTCGCCGAGCAGGCCGCCACCCTCGTGCAGCGGCAGTGCGGGCGTCTGCCGCAGGTCCGCTTGACCCTCACCCACGAGCGCGGCCTGGCCCAGCTCGCCACCGCCGCTGACGGCGCATTCGCCCCCGACGCGAGCCTGCTCTCCAAGGCACGTCAGGCACGCGGGCAACGGCGCGGTGCGCGCGGCGCGTTCGGCATCACTGTCCTGAACCCGGCCGGCGGCATCCACATCATCATCAATGTCGCCCTGGCCGAAGCCGCCAGCGAACTGGCCGTCACCGTGCTGCACGAGCTGGTGCACGCCGTGCAACTCAACGCCCCCGGCGCCCGCGAGCTCCACATCCGCGACATCCACCACGCCTACGGCGTGACCCGGTGGTCACGCCGCGAAGAGCGCGACTACAACGCCCTGGTCGACCGCCGCGAAGCCGAAGCCCGCGGCCTGGAACACCTCGCCGCGCAGCTCACCTGACCCTGCCCGACCGCCCGCACCGACCAGAAGGAGATGAGGACATGAGCGGAGACCCGTACCTGGTGACGTTCGTCCTCCAGGACCACGACGACACCCACCGCACCCAGTTCTGCTACGTCATCAAAGGCTGCGCGAGCCGAACCGTCGCGGAAGACCGAGCCCGGCAGCTGGCCGACTCCCCCGCCGAGCGCGCCGCCCGCCACTATCGGCCGCTGGCCAAGAACTGCCAGGTCCGCCCCGTCTTCAACGGGATCGGTTCCGGCTGGTAGATCCGCCCCGGGACGGCCGCCTGGCCGTCAACCCAACAGCCGTCCCGGGCCAACCAACCCACGCAAACACAGCGAGAAGGAAGGGCACCATCATGCCCGCTTCTGCCGTACGCCAGCGTCGACTCCTCCTGATCACCGCCACCGCCCTGCCCACGATGGCCGCCTGGGCCCTGGACCACCACCGGCTCGGCACCCAGCTGGCCGCCGCCCGCCGCGACCCGCTCACCGGCCTTCCCACCCGCGACGAATTCACCACCCGCGCCACCCAGCTCGCCGACCGCCACCCCGCCGACACCGTCCTCCTGGTCGTCGACGTCGACTACTTCAAGGACACCAACGACGCCTTCGGCCATGCGGCCGGCGACGCCGTCCTGGCCGCGATCGGCCGCCGCCTGCAGACCTGGACCAACGACCATCACGGAATCGCCGGCCGCATCGGCGGCGACGAATTCACCGCCGCCGCCCGCCTGCAGCCCACCGCCACCATGACGGCGCTGACCGACCTGCAGCACGCCCTGACCCGTCCCGTGCCGTGGGACGGCCGGCACCTGCCCGTCGCCGTCTCCATCGGCGCAGCCCAGACCCGGGACCACACCTTCGCGCAGGCGCTGCGCGCGGCCGACACCGCGATGTACGCCACCAAGCACACCGGAACCCCCCGGCTCTGGGCGCCGTACGACACCCCGGCCCCGACCATCAACGGCCGCCGGCAGGGCCGCCACGGCACCCACCTGGCCCCGGCCGCCGTCGCGGCACCCGCTGGAAGGACCCCCGCTGATGACTGACCTCTCCCCCCGCCTGGACACCATCCTCGGAGCCGAAACCGCCGCGCAGCTCGTCCACCAGCTCACCGCCCACCTCGCCCACGCCGACGCGCTGCCCGTCGACGTCGCGTTCCGGATGGTGTGCGAGCGGATGGCCGACGGCGACCCGCTGCTGCTCGCCGCCCCGGGCCAGGTCTGGGTCCGTCACCCCGACGCTGACCCGGACGACGTCCCCGCCCACCGCTTGGCCGTCCGCGACCGGCTCGCCGAGCCGCCGCGCGTGATCGTCACCTGCCTGGACGGCAACGCGGTCGGCGAGAGCGATGAACTGCTCCTGGACGTGCTGCACCTGTACCAGCTCGAGTCCTGGCAGCCGATCGACGTGTGCGCCCCGTGGATCGGCGACCTCCGGTGACCGCCGTCGCGGTGCGCCTGGCCCCGTTCCCGCCGCTGACCGGCGCCGAACCGTGCCGACGGTCGGATGTCGATCCTGAGCTGTGGTTCAGCGCCAGCGCCCTGGACCAGGGCGAGGCGGCCGACCACTGCCGCGCCTGCCCTATCCGCTCGCAGTGCCTGGCCTACGCCCTGGACCACCCTGCCGAGACGTCCGACGGCGTGTGGGCTGCCACCACGCCCAAACAGCGTCGCGCCCTGCGCCGCCAGTTCGCCAACACCGCCACCGACTCCGAGGAGACGTCATGACCGCAACCGCCACCCGCCCCGGCACCGAGGACCCGGTCGCCCTGGCCGTCGACATGCTCAAGAACAACACCCCCGCGGCCACCGTCGCGGCCGAGACCGGGCTGAGTTTCGGTGAGGTCGTCGCCGCAGCCGAGGCCGCCGGCATCACCCGCACGCCCGACCTCACCGCGCTCGGCAAGGAGATGGCTGAGGCCCTGGAATGGGGCCGCCGCCACGACAGCAAGAAGGTCCGCGCTCTCGCCGACCGGGCCCGCGCCGCGCTGAACGACCTTGCCCGCTGGCGCCGCAACGAGTCCGTGGCCACCGAGGCCGAGAGCGAGATCGCCCGCCTGCGCAAGCAGCTCGCCGCCGCCGAGGACAAGCTGCGCGCCGCCACCGGCAAGACCCCCTCGCCCACGGCCGCCTACTCCAAGGCCCAGCGTGACGAGATCCGCCAGTGGGCCCGTCTCAACGGCCACACCGTCGGCGACCACGGCATCATCCCCGCCGCCGTCCTTGGGGCCTGGCAGAACGCCCACCGCAGCCGATGACCACCCGCCGGTGCCCGCCGAGCCAGCCCGGCAGGCACCGGCGCACCCGCCCGCTCCACACGACGTGTCCCTCCCCCTCGATCTCCCGTCGACATCCGTAAGGAATCCGATGCGCATCATCGCCACCATCCGGCCCATCCACGCCGACCAGACCGTGTGCACCCACAAGGTCACCAGCACCGGCAAGCCCAAAGAAGCCGGCTGCACCGGCCGTACCGCGTACACCGCCACGTGCTCGGCCGGTGACTGGACCGAGACCGGCACCACCAAGGCCGCGCTGGAGTACGTCCGCGACAGTCACCTGCGCAGCCACATCGCCCAGCCCGCCATCGACGCCTGAAGGAGTCCCGCCGCATGAAGCTGACCGTGCACCCCCGCGCCCTGGCCGACGCCGTCACCGTCGCCGGCCACGCGCTGCCCGGCCGCCCGCCCGTGCCCGTCATGGCCGCCCTCAGATTGCACGCCGAGGGCAACACCCTCACCGTCACCGGCTACGACTACGACACCTGCGCGAACTCCGACGCCCCGGCCGTCGTCACCGACCCGGGCACCGTCCTGGTCCCGGGCCGGCTGCTCACTGACATCGCCCGCACCCTGCGCCACGACGACATCCACATCACCACCACCGACACCCTGCTGGTCCTGGAGTCGGGCGCCGCCCGGTTCACCCTGCGCACCCTCCCGCTGGAGGAGTACCCCCAGCTCCCCGACCACCCCGGCATCTCCGGCACGATCGCCAGCCCCGACTTCGTCGCGGCGGTCACCCAGGTCGCCCTCGCCGCCAACCGCGACGACACCCTGCCCGTCCTGACCGGCGTGCAGCTGACCGCCGCCGGCGACACCCTGACCCTGGCCGCCACCGACCGCTACCGCTTCGCCGTCCGCACCCTGCAGTGGCGGCCCAACGACCCCGGCGCCTCCGGGCAGGCGCTGCTCCCCGCCAAGGCGCTGCTGGAGACCGCCAAAGCCCTCGCCGACGACCCCAGCGTGTATCTGGCCCTGCCCACCCAGTCCTACGGCATCACCGGCTTCACCAGCGACACCCAGCGCATCATCCTGCGCGGCCTGGAAGGCGCACTGCCCCAGTACGACAAGCTCTTCCCCACGCAGTTCGAGGCGCAGGCCGCTGTCAACACTGCCGACCTGGCTGCCGCAGTCAAGCGCGTCGCCCTGGTCGCCGAACGCAACACCCCGGTCCGCCTCACCTTCACCGAGGGCGCCGTCACCCTCGAGGCCGGCACCAGCGACGACGCGCAGGCCGTCGACGGCACCGACGCCGCCTACACCGACCACTCCGGCGAGCACCCCACGTTCGGCATCGCCTTCAACCCCCAGTTCCTGCTGGACGGCCTCACCGCAATCGGCCACGAGACCACCCGCTTCGCCTTCACCATCCCGCACAAGCCCGCCGTGCTGCGCGCCGACAGCGGCCCCGACGCCCGCCTGCAGTACCTGCTGATGCCGGTCCGCCTGTCCGGCTGACTCCGCCGCGCGGGGCGGGGTCAGCCCGGCCGCCCCGCCGCGACGGTCCGCCCCTCAGCGCCCTGGGGCGGCTGCCGGCCATCGAGGCCCGGCCGCCCCGGCGCCACCCCTTCAAGCAAGGAATCCCCCGATGACAGAGCACACCCCGCGCTGGCGGCGCTGCGGACATGGCCCCGGCGACATGCAGCCGGGCGACCGCATCGTGGTGGACGCGTTCCGGGCAGTCTTGACCGCCCGCGCCCACCCCCGCCCCTTCACCCTGAACACCGACCTGGCGATCCTCACCGGCCTGACCGTGGACCGCGCCCGCCCGCAGCCCGGCCAATCGGCGGACAGCGAGACGCTCGTGCTGGCCTTGGTCGACGCCGCCACCGGCGAGCTGCCCGCCACCGGCTGGCAGGTCTACCCCCGCGCCCGGGTCATCGGCCCTTGGGAAGCGATCTACGAGCCGATGACCAGTCCCCCACCGATCCCACCGGCCACCATCCGGGCGGCGTACCGTGGCCAGTAGCCGAGGGAGGACCACCATGGGCGATATCGCAGAAGCCACCTGGACCACGCACATTCGCGGGGAACGCGTCGAGATCCCCGCGACCATCGAGGGCATCCGCGCCACGCTTCCCGCCGCCGACGTCGACGCGTTCGACGCTGAGATCGCCCACACACCCGCCCAGGACCTGCACCGCGTCCTCGCCCGCTGGGCCCTGCCCGCTGCCGCAATAGCCGAAGACGACGACGCTCTCGCCCGCCTGCGGGCCGGAGACTTCTCCGGCTGCGTCTCCCAGGACGAACCGCGCACGGGGGTGGCGTGAGCCGCTTCCGCATTCAGTACGCAGACCAGGCCGAGGCCTCCCGCCAGGCCATGACCCCCGCGCTGCGCACCGCCTTCGAGCAAGCCATGACCAAAACCCTGGGCACCGATCCCTACGGGCACGGATCTGCCGCCATCAAGAAGGACAACGACTACCGGGAAGCCACCATCGGCGGCGTCTTCGTCGTCTACTACGTATCGCCGGCGCCCGACGTTCTCGTCGTCACTGCCCTGCGCCTCCTGTACTGAGCCACCCCGAACGACTCGAAGGCCCTACCGGAAGGGCTCCGGCAGGGCCTTCGGCGTTTCGGATATTTCTGAGAAATATCCGTGGACTCAAGGGGTGCGGGTGACTGCTCCCGAGACGAACCACTGCACGAGAGCCGCAGCCAGATGAACACCGGCGCGAGCCGACTCCAGGGTTTCCGGCACGGTGGGCGTCTTCGCTCCGTGGCGCGCGGTCTGCCCCCGCCACAATGCACGCATCATCGTCTCGACCACCCCGATCGGCTCTCCCCCGGCCGAGTCGGGGATCACGAAGCTGAGCTTCGCCCGAATATTCTTGATCTCCCCGAGCATGCTCCCGAGCGTCGCACCGGGATGGTTCGGCTGAAGCACGGGGTGGGCGGCGCATTCCACCGCCTTGATTGCCTCGCTGTATGCCCGCACCGAGTCGGGGTGCACCCCATACGCGGCCTGCCACGCAGCAGCCAGGTGGTCGCCGGCAGACGACGACACCGATGCTTCCTCGATGGTTTCCATCACCGGCTCGCGCGCGGCAGGGATGATCCGCCACTCCAGGGCGTCCTGCGCCTTGTTGACGCGATAGGCCGATCCGGCGCTGTCCAGGATCCGGGTGAGTTGCCCGTCGGAGTCGCCACCCATGTAATCCGATGCATCGCCTTCCCAGCTCAGGAGAGCGTCGACTACATCGAGCAGTTCCATGCCGTCTGTCCGGAGCAGCGTGCCCCGATCGGATTCGCCGGGACGGGGAACGAACCGAAGCCGCAGTGCAAGCTCGACAGCATCGTCGTCGCTACCGTCTGAGAAGTGCCCGGAGACCCAGGCGCGCAAGGCACTCTCGAGATGCCGCGGAACGCCCTCGTAGGGCGCCTCGTCATAAGGTGCGTTGTGCCCGAGACGCACGGAGAACGGCTGCCGCTCCGGAAGGTTCATGGCTGTAGAGCGTACTCAGGGCAGGCCGCCAGGCTGGCGGAATTAGCTCCGCTCACTGGTGGAGTGGGGTAGCGGACCACAACGGGCCCGACACGCAATCACGCGTGTCGGGCCCGTCCTCGTCCGCCAGGCCGTCAGCCGACCGCCAACAACTTCGCCAGCATCAGACGATCCTCCACCGCCATGTGCTCCCGTAGCAGCTGGTCGAGAGCCTTCGGCGAGCCCCACGGCAGAGCATCGGACAGGCTCGCCGGCCCCGCTGCCGGATTCACTGCGCTGCGAGCACTGCGGCGCTTGGGAATAGCAGGCCGGGCCACCGCGGCGAACTTCTCGACCGCCTTGCGTGCCGCCGCCGTCGCTGCCTTCACGTCGAACTTCTCGCCCTTGGGCAGCGCCTTCACCGCAGCCTTTATGACCTCCGCCGTCACCGGCACGCCATCGACCGCCAACGCCGTGCGATACACGACGCCCGCCGCTTCCACGCCGTGCAGGTCAGCGACCGGAACCAACTCAAGGACCGTGGCCTGGTTCAGCTTTTTGACGCCAATTGGCGTCAAACCGTTCGACTGTGAATCGAACAGGGACTCAGCGACCGGCCACGTCCGGATCAACTTGTCCGCCTGCCCCCGCGACATGTCCCACCGGTCCTCCAGGTAGGCGTCGAAGGTCTTGTGAGTGCCCCGGTAGAGCCGGCCGTCACGCACGATCTGCAGCGCCTTACCCGCAGCCCAGAACGCCCACTTCAGCGTTTCGATCGCGGCCTCGCAGCGAGCAAAAACCTCCTGCTCCTCACCGATCAGCACCGGAGTGTCGGCGATCGGACGCTGCGGGGGAGTGGGCAGCTTCAGCGCCACATCCGTCGCCGACTCCGGCCGCCGCCCGCCGACACCGGCACCCGAGTTCAATCGCCGGCCCATCAGAGGTTCTGCTCCACACACAGGGCGAGGCTCATGAAGTCCTCGCGGGCTCTCAGCGCGGTGCCGCTTTCCTTGTACTCCACGACCGTCAGCCCGTTCTCGGCCGCATGCGCGTGGATCTTGTACTTCCGGATCGGATCGGCCATCCGTGGATAGCCGTGCTCGTCAATCCACGTCTTGACCTTGTCCAGCGCCGTGTCGCCGTCCCGAGGGTCGTGCAGATTGATCACCACGATGAAGGGGATGCCCCGCGGCTTCAGAATGCGCTCAATGGTGAACTCAGCCGGCTTCCATGACAGCCACTCCGGTGTGATCGGCACGATTGCCAGATCAGCCAGCTCCAGCACCTCGCGCAGAGCGTCCGCAACTCGGCTCTCCCCGAGCGGATCGTCACCCCACTCCGCGTCCGGGTCGATCTCCATGAAGCCGGGGGTGTCCACGATCACGCGCTTACGGGTGGGGCTGTCCTTGAGCTCGGTCAGGATGCCGACCTTCCCCCGCGTCACCAGGTAGTCGAACGGCAGCACTTCCTCGGGCACAGCGTCAGCCCAGTCCTCAAGGCTGCCCTGTGGGTCGACGCCGGCCGCGACGACTGCGGCGTCCTCAATGTCGTTCTGCATGACGCTGCTGCGCCCGCTCACGGCCGCCAGGTTGACCGTTATCGTCGACTTCCCGGCGCCGCCCTTCTGCTGGATGACGATGATGAACTTCGGGCCGGTGGCCCTGGCCGCCACAGCGGTAGCAGACCGCTGGGCAGGGTGGTGGTACTCAAGAGACAACCTCCGTCGCTTCCCCGTAGGTACTCGGATTGGTCTGCACAGAATGCCAGACGACCGAACACCACCAGCGCAACCATCCCGAGAACCACCAAATCGAGCAGCACGCGCCGGTGGCCCGATCTGACGAGCGACTGAGGATACGGCGCTGGACGTCGTTAGAGTGCGCGGATGCCGTCAACGTTGACCGTGCCGCCGTCCGTCGTCCTTGCGGCAGGAGCGACCGCGCCTGCGTGGGTGGCTTACACCGGCTTGTGCGTCGCTGCTTTGTCCGCCTGCGCGGTCGTCGCGAACTTTGTGGTCACGCGCTACCAGGCCAGCAAGCAGGAGAAGCGCCAGTACGCCGACTACGTCGCCGCCTGGACCGGCCCGGCCGTCACGGGCTGCGAGGGCATTGAGGGCTACCACTTCCACACCGTCATCGTGCACAACGGCTCAGAGCAGCCGGTCTACGACGCCGTCGTGCTCATCGACATGAGCGAGCGTGCGGAGATGATGGAAGGCGAGGAACCCCTGGCGGTGCTGGCCGTCGGCCTGGTCCCTCCCAAAGAGCGAGTGGAGAAAGAGATCGATTGCTCGGGTCAGCTCGACCCGTTCTTTCCCGCGCCCCTGGCTGTGGCCTTCACCGACGTACGGGCCGTGAAGTGGGAACGGGACATCGAGGGCAAGCTGAGCCGGGTGAAGCCCGAACGCGGCGTCCTGCCGGCCGAAGAAGCTCAGGCAGAGGGCAACAGCTGAGCTCGCCACCGCACGAGACGGACGGCGTGTCAGGTCAGGATGCATCCGGGCTCGGAAATGCTGTCGTGGACAGTGTTTCCGCAGGTGGCGGTGTCAGATGTCAGGACGGATGTCAGGATCAGTGTCAGGACCCGTAACCAGACATCGGCCACATTGGTGCCGCCCCACGCTGCTAGGCGGGCTCGGCAGCAGCCGTGACGCGAAGGAGCAACGGCCGGTCACTTTCGCGAGCTGGTGAGGATATCGGGCTGCCATCCCGCGATACGCCGCACCATCGCGGCCTCTGTCCACAGCCCGGATTTTGCAGGGTGGGGGCATGAGCGATGACACGAGCATGATGCGGCCGGTGTTGTGCGAGCAGCACCACACCTTCTCCTGCGACGTCGGCCAGGGCCAGGTGTGCTGGGAGCTGGTGCCGAACGGTTTCCAGGCGCAGTTGCTGTTCCTGATCGATCAGCGCATCCGGCAGCGGGAGGCTGACGATCCGGGGGAGCGCCCCCGAACCACCAGGCGGTCCAGTGTCGCATTCGTGGCGATGTGGCTGGGTGTGGAGCCGCGGGTGGTGCGTCGTCACGCGCGGGGATGGGTGTTCGCGTGGCCGGGGCGGGAGCTGCGGGGGCGGGTGTACGAGCGGGTACTGGACACCGTGTGCCCGTACCGGCTGGCGGAGTCGGAAGCCGAACTGGCCGAACAGATGGCCAAAGAGGCGCGCCGGGAGGCTCGACAGGCCGCCCGGCGCCGTAGTCGCACAGACACGTGAGCCTGCCGCGCCCGCCGCCACGTCCGTCTCAGGCTCAGTGCCGGCGGTGCCGGTTGCGGCGTGGACGGTTCCAGTAACCCGTCCACCAGGCGAGCAGGTCTTTGGAGTTCCGGGGAAGCACGATCCACATGAGGAGCGCGGTGTAGATGCAGAGAAGGGTTGCCCACCAGGGGGCGCCGGAGATGGTGAGGATGCCGGCGAGCGCGGCGTTGATCTTCACGCGGAGGGGTTCCTGTTCACGTGGAAGCGCGGGCAAGTGGCAGGACAACCACCATGTGGTGGTGTCGTCCGCGGGGTGTTGCCGCGCGGTCGGCCTTCGTGCCGGCCCCTAGGTGGGGCGTCCTCGTGAAAGGTGTTCGGAGTCCCCGAGGTGGGGCTGCTCCTCTGCCAGCGTAGGCGCTCGCCCACAGTTGTCCAGCGAGCTTCCCCCTGACGACAGGTGAGGGCTGGTCAGGAGCGTGCTGAGGAGGCCTCTTGGTCCCGATGGGGGTTGGGTTCATGTCGTCTCCCGGCGTCGATCCATCGCGCTGTCCTTGGGGTTATGGGTGGAGGCGGCTGTTTGTGACGGTCGCCTTCGGCTTTTCGGAGCTCGGTGGCCGTCGGGGAGGTTCGAGGGTGTCGATTGCCTCTTATCGGTCCTGGAGTGCATGGGGTTCCCGGCCCCTTGCCTGTTGCTGGCCGCGCTGAGCCGGGTGGTTGTGGTTTGCATGCTGGGATGTGGCTGTTGGTGAGCTGCTGATGTGCCGGGTGTGTGGGTGGTGTTGGGGTGGTGGTTGGCCGGCCTTCGGGCCGGCCACGGGGAGGGGCCCGAAGGGCTCCGGTGGGTGGTGTCCTGTGGTGGCTCCGGGCCGGTCCTGAATTTCTCGGCCGCTATTCCGCCAAGGAATAACTACCTAAAACACCGTCAGATCACATAGAACCGTGGCACCATCATGTATCGCCGAAGGCGATTAGCAAGACACCCAAGACGTGCCCGTACCTGATTTCAGAATTCAGCGACTGACAGAAATGACACACCCCGAGCACAGCCGCTATAATCAATTCAGAGCGCACACCACATAAGCCCGCTCACATCTGACGATAAGTCACCACCGGAACGCCCCGGATAACGGGCCGAAGGCCCAACTCACAACACCCCCGCGCTCTCCCTCGGCCGGTC